>CAUUAH010000067.1:0-8250 GCA_963542985.1 uncultured Campylobacter sp.
TACACGCGTAAGATCGTCGGCAGCGTCAGATGTGTATAAGAGACAGCGCCTGTATCTTGATTGCAGGGGCATTTTATCTGCTGGATGTCAGAGTAAAGGTTAAAAGCGACAACGCGCTGATCGCTAAAATCGAGCGGTATTTCGGCGATAAAAGCGAGTCCGAGCAAAAGCAAAATTTAAGCCACAAACCAAGCCTTTCGGCCTCAAACAGCTCTGAAAAAGTCACCATAAAAGACGCGCAAGCCGCCTCAGGCGCGCACTCAAGAGCAAATTTGACCGATATAAAGGCGCTTTTTGACGAGGCGGACACTAAAGGTAAAATAAAAATCGGCGGCGAAAAAGCTAGAGCCGAAGAAAAAAACGATCAAAATTTGCCAAACGAGCAGGCTAAATTTGATAAAAACGTGCAAGGCGCGCCTGCGGTCAAAGATATAAAATCGCTTGAAGGCGAAAATTTGGCTTCCCGCGATACCTCCGAGCTGGACGGCGCAAACGCCAAAAAGGTCAGCGAGCTAAATTTGACAAATTTAAGCTTTAAAAACGAGCCTGCTAAATCCGCTCAAAATAGCGGCGATACCGTCAAATTTGACGCCTCGCAAACGCCCCAGCGAACGCATATTTTTGCAAATTCGGAGGCTGTGATCTTTGACGATACACCTATGCCGCAAGCACAAAATAACTCCCTCGAGCAGGCACTAAAAAAAGAAAAAATCCATATCGAATTTAGCGACGCAAACGATCAGGCGGGGCAGGTCGAAGTAAAATTTGACGCCGAAAATGCGCCGCAAAGTACCGAGAAAAACGAGCAAGAAAAGATCGAAAAAGAAAAACCTAAAAAAGACGAAAAAGCCAAATTTGCCGACTCGCAAAAGACGGATAAAAAAAGCGCGACCGAGACAAACGAGGTAAAGGCTGCCGTAAAAGCTGGCTACAAACCGCGTCTAGTCATCATCATCGACGACGTGGCGTACAAACACCAAGCAGACGCGATAAAATCGGTAAATCTAAAGCTCACGCCGTCATTTTTCCCAGCAACCTCCGCCCACCCCGAGACGCCTATTTTGGCGCGGCGTTTTAGCTTTTATATGATCCACCTGCCTATGCAGGCTCTAGGCGGCTTTAAGGGTGCTGAAATCGGCACTCTTACGGTAAATGACGACTATGAAAAAATCGCAAAAAAACTGCAAAGCATCAAGCGAGACTTTCCGAATCTAAAATACATCAACAACCATACAGGCAGCCGCTTTACTAGCGATGCGGCCGCGATGGATAGGATGATGCGGGCGGTGCGGGACGAAAATCTCATCTTCGTCGATAGTAAGACGACCTCGCCGACTAAGGTCTATGGCGCGGCGAAAAAATACTCTATGCCATACATCGCACGCGACGTGTTTTTGGATCACGACGGCTCCAAGGCGGCCGTGCGAAAGCAGCTAAAATACGCCGTCGAGCTAGCTAAAAAGCGCTCCTACGCCATTGCGATCGGCCATCCGCACAAAAATACGCTCGAAGTCCTGCAAGAAAGCGCCAAACTCCTGCAAGAGGTCGAGGTTGTTTATCTAAAGGATCTCTTTTGAACGTTTTAACCGAGCTTCCTAGCGGTCTTTTGCGTCTAAAAAAGCCGCCGAAAAAGCTCTATTTCGAGGGAAATTTAGCCCTGCTTGAGCGACCGATGGTTTCGATCGTGGGCTCTAGAAAGGCCAGCGCCTACACCAGGCAGTGCGTAGAGGCGCTAGCTAGGACGCTGGCAAACAGCGGAGTTTGCGTGGTTAGCGGAGCGGCCATCGGCGTAGATATCGCCGCGCACAAGGGCGCTTTTCCGCATACCATCGCCGTTTTTGGCAACGGACTAAATAAAATCTATCCGCTAAGTAACGCCAAAATCATCAAAGAAATCTATCAAAACGCGCTGGCTCTGAGCGAATACGACCCGGGCGAGCCGCCGCTTGCTTATAGATTTTTGGAGCGAAACCGCATCGTAGTCGCGCTCTCGCAGGCTCTAGTCGTGGCGCAGGCTGACGCTAAAAGCGGCTCGATGCAAAGCGCGCGCATGGCAAAGGAGCTTGGCGTGCCGATATTTACGCTGCCTCAGCGCCTAGGCGAGAGCGATGGGACAAACGAGCTACTAGCTAGCGGCGCGGCAAATTTGATAAACGATTTTGACGCCTTTGCGCTTCGTTTCGGCGGTAAACCCGCACCTGTGCAAGAGGACGAGGTGATAAAATTTTGTAAAAACGGCGCGAGTCTCGATGCGGCCTTGGCAAAATTCGGCGATAAAATTTACGAATACGAACTCGAAGGCAAACTGCGAATATCTGGACTTACGGTATTTGCGGAGTAAAATTTAGCGTTAAATTTATGCCGCGCAAGTTTTTGTTAAAACGGCGGTAAAATTTGAAGTAAATTTTGGCGGTTTGACGGTGGCAAATATGTCACACCTACGTTTGGTAGTACAAGTTTGACGGAGCGATATTATCAAATTTGAGCCTACCCGTCGTCAAATTTATCGCTAAATTTGAGAAAATCTAAAGGACGAAAATGAGCATAATGGCCATCGATGTGGGGCTAAAACGTATCGGCGTGGCGCTAGCCGTCGGGCAAACCGTGATGCCGCAAACGCCCGTTCTGCGTAAAAATCGCAATCAAGCCGCACGCGACGTTAGCGCCGTTTTGCGCGAATACGGGGCAAAAAAGCTAGTCGTGGGCGTACCGCTTGGGGGATCTAGCGAGGACGAGATGCGGCGGCGGATCGCGCATTTCGTGTCGCTGCTCAAATTTGACGGCGAAGTGGTCTATCAGGATGAGGCGATGAGTAGCTTTGAGGCGAGCGAAATTTACGCCGATGGCAGGCGCGACGGACGACTAGATAGCATCGCTGCGATGATTATTTTGAAGCGGTATTTGGGGATTTGAGCCTGATTGCAAAATTTGGCGCAATAAAAAGGCGGCAAATTCGAGTTTTGTGCTAGTGTTATGCCTGGTCCGTCTTGGCTGGTCGTTACTAGAGCTGACGGCGAAAATTTTAGCTAAATTTACGCCCTCGCGGTAAATTTAGCCGAGATTTTGCATAAAAATTAAAAACGACTTGAGCGGCGGATTTGCGAGTCAAATTTGATCATATGGACTGGGCGAGCTATGACTCGGAGTCAAATTTTATCCAAAAGCCAGCCGCTATCAGCTGTAGCTCCGCAGCCAATCGTCTAAAAAACGCATTTGCTCTGCCGTGTGAAACCAGTGTTCGCCGTTTTTCATAACGGTAAGCGTTACTTGGGCTTGGTTTGCAAACTCGCAAATTGTTTCAAAAGAGGTTAGATCGTCCTTTTCGCCGTATAAAATATGCGTCGGCACCGTCCAGCAGATAGGATGCTCTCTGGCGTAGCAAAGATATTTCCACGAAAGTTGTTCTCCGCATTCCGTATCGAGCTCGCCCCTGTCTCGCAGCTCATCCTCGCTCACGCACGCCTGCGACATCATTTTTTCGATTAAAATTTGCATATTTACGATCGGCGAAATAAAATATGCCTTTTTTATCCCCATGCCTTGCAAGGCATGCATGGCAAAAAATGCGCCGATACTGTTTGCGACGATTGTCACGGATCTGCGGTTTTTAAGGATGTGCTCAAAATACGGCGCAAATTCCTCTTTTGCCTCCCACGGCGAGCTAGCCTTGTAATCAAATCCTACCACGTCGCTATTCGCAAAAAGCGGTTGATAATGGGCCGCTTCTTGCGCGCTTCCGCCTTTACCGTGTATGTACACGACTATATCTTTCATGATTTTTCCTTTTTGCGGCCGCTAAATTTTAGCTTTGCAGCAAGCAGACGGACAATATAAAGCCCGCTTTGGAGCCGTTTGCTCTAAAATTTGAGCAGTCCATCCTCGTCAAATTTAAAATCAGGCCCCCAAGCCACCTCCCAGTAGTATCCGTCCGGATCGGCAAAATACGCGTGGTATCCGCCCCAAAACGCAACTTGTGGCTCCTTGACGATAGTTCCGCCCGCCTTTTTTACTAGCTTTATGACGCTATCCACGTCCTCTTTGTTTTTTACGTTATACGCTAGCGTGATGCCAGCAAATCCGCTGCCCTTTGGCGGATTATTTTCGTCGATATCTCGCGCCAGCGCGTCTAGTGGGTAGAGCTCAAATTTGGTCCCAGGCGTATTGAAAAAACACACGGGCGGGTTGTCTTCTTTGCAGTTCGTCTGAAATCCTAGGCCTTCGCGGTAAAATTTGAGCGCTCTTTGCATGCTTCGCACGCCTAGGCAGATGCAGGTTATTTTATTCATTTTCGCCTCCGTTATTTGGGCTTATTATATCATTTTGGCGGTAGCGGTTTTGGGTCAAATTTGATGGTATAAAATGAAATGGATGGTTTATAGGCAAAAAATGGATAAAATTTTAGAAAGCTAAATTTTATCCCCGTTTTGCGTCTCAAATTCGTAAGCTTCGTTTAAGATACACACCAGAGTGTCGGAGAGATAGGGCTGAACTAGCGTCCAGACGCGGATTTTCTGGTCTAAATTTACCGGATCGTTCGTGGTTTTTAGCACGACTAGCGCGATCTTTTTTTCTATCAAAAGCGTAGCTAGAGCGTCATCTATCTCGCGTAGCAGGCTCTCCTCGATAAAGACGACGTTAGGACGAAAGATCATGTCCTCTATGTGGCGCTTTACGATGCTCCACTCGTTGCTCGGCTTCACGTCGATACCGATAAACTCGAGATCTTTTTTGATGATATTAAATGAATGGGGGTTTGGCTCGGCGATGAGGGCGCTAAAATTTTTGGGATTTTTTATCTTAAAGCTTTGCATGAGATCAAGCTTGTCGTCGCAAAGACGTAGCGAAATCTCGGTGCTAATGCGTACGCCGTGATCAAACTCAAATCTGATGCTTGAGCCGTTTTGCTCGGCTAGCGCTATCGCCATTTCGTAAAATTTGCGGCTTTGCGCGTTCATATTTACGCGAGGCGTGCTTTTGCTTGTAAAAAAGTCGTGGTCGCAGTGGATGCTAAGGGTAAATTTGATGTTATTTTTGTAGTAGTTCGAGAGTAAAAATTTGATCGTAACGGTCGAGTTTGAGACGTTTAAAAGAAAAATTTGAGCCATCGCGTCGATGAG
Organism: uncultured Campylobacter sp.; assembly: GCA_963542985.1. Lineage (GTDB taxonomy): Bacteria > Campylobacterota > Campylobacteria > Campylobacterales > Campylobacteraceae > Campylobacter_A. Next base: position 5,118 of record CAUUAH010000067.1, read on the forward strand.
CTTTGCAAGAGCCGCGATATCTGCGTAAAATAGCCTAGGATAGGCGATGTCGTAGTCTAGCAGCACGTAGTTCGTGTTTTTTTGCGCGTCCTCGTTTAGCGAGGAGGCTAAAAACAGCAAACCGCCCGCGATATCGACTTTTGGTAGCGCGTTTGCCTCGCTGGATTCGCCGATCTCGCTCGTACCGTTTTTTTGCGTCGTTTCTTTTTTTATCACGCCGTTTGACCTTTTAAATTTATCCATAAAATAGCAACCGCCCAAAACCGCTATATAAAACGCGGCAAAAATCAGGAAAATATACGCGAAACTCACGGCTATATAACCAGCATCGCGTCGCCGTAGGAGTAAAATTTGTACTTTTGCTCCACGGCGGTTTTGTAAATCCGCATAGTTTGCCTAAGTCCGACAAAGCTCGTAACGAGCATGATTAGCGTCGATTTTGGCAGGTGAAAATTCGTAAGCAGGTAGTTTTGGCGGATAGGTTTGTTGTTTAAATTTAAAAACAGTCTGCACTCGCCGCTAGACTTGCCGCTTCTAGCAAACTCCTCCACGCAGCGCGTCACCGTCGTGCCTACGCCTAGGATCGGTCTGTTTGAGGCGATCAAATTTTGCGTATCTTGCGGGATATCGTAAAACTCCGCGTGCATCTTGTGCTGCGTAATATCCTCGCTCTCCACGCCCTTAAACGTCCCTGCGCCCACATGCAGCGTGAGGTAGGCTATCTCGCGGTCTTTTGCTAGACGCGCGATCATCTCGTCGCTAAAGTGCAAGCTTGCCGTCGGAGCCGCCACCGCGCCTTCGTTTTTGGCAAACACGCTTTGATACCAGCTCTCGTCGTCTTTGGTGTCGCTTCGCTTGATATATGGCGGCAAAGGCACGTGACCGATGTGAGATAGGATTTTATAAAGCGCGGCAGTGTCCAAAAGTCGGCCGTTTGGCTAAATTTGACCGTGCGCGAGCCATCGTTAAAGAGCTCGCAGACCTCGGCGATCAAATTTTCGCCGAAATTTAAAACGCTGCCCGCGCGGACTTTGCCTTTTATGTAGACGCTAAATTTACCGTCCGCAAGCGGCGAGTTTAGCAAAAGCTCCGTCTCGCCGCCGCTTTGTTTTTTACCAAAAATTCTAGCCTTTACCACCTTGGTGTTGTTAAAAATAATATCGCAAGGCGGTAAAACTTCAGGCAGATCGCCGAATTTTAGATGAGAGATTTTTTCGCTAGCTCGCTCGTAGACTAGTAGTCTAGCGTCCTCTTTAGGAAAGGTCGGGAAATTGGCGATTAGCTCCGGCGGTAGCTCGTAGTCGTAGGCGTCAAGCGAGTTTGGATTTAAAATTCGACTCATTTGGCTAGCCTACTTGATTTCATTATTATTCGTCCTCTTTTTCTTCGTCGGTTTCCTGCTCGGGTTCTTCGTCTTTAGCCGGATTTACGCGGGCGGCTATAAAGATAGAAAGCCCGTAAAGACCGATGAGAGGCACCGCCATCAAAAACTGGCTGAGGATATCAGGAGGCGTCATGATCGCGGCAAATATAAAAATCACGACGATAGCGTAGCGAAAGGAGTTTTTGAGCATCTTGTCATCGACTAGGCCGAGTTTGGCGAGGAAAAAGGTGATAACGGGAAGCTCAAACGCGATACCGAACGCAATGACCAGTTTCGTAAAAAACCCGACGTAGCCGCCGATATTTAGCATCGCGGAAAAGAGCTGTTGGCCGAAATTTATAAGGAAAGCAAAGCCGATCGGAACGACGACGTAGTAGCAAAACGCAGCGCCCACGAGAAACATAAAGGTCGCCGAGATCACGAAGGGTATGACGTATTTTTTCTCGTTTTCGTAAAGCCCGGGCGCTACAAACAGCCAAAACTGCCAAAAAATAATCGGCAGCGAAAACAAAAATCCGGTGAAAAACGCCACCTTCATCGCTACGAAAAACGGCTCTTGCACCTCAAGAAAGACCATTTTTTGATTATCGGGCAGAGTGTTTTGCAACGGCGCGATGATAAAGTCTAAAATTTGATTCCAAAAGCTAAAGCACACTACAAACATCACGATTACGGTCATGACGCTGATGAAAAGCCTTTTTCTCAGTTCTACTAAATGCGGTTTTAGCTCTTCAAACATTACGCCTCTTTTTTCTCGTTATCGCCTAAAACGGCGTTTTTGACCGCTTCGCCCGGATTTTTGACCGCTTCGACGCTCTTTTTTACGTCGTTTAGGCCGTCCGTGATTCCGCTAGTGACGTCGTTTACGCCTTTTTTGAGCTCGTCAAGCTCCTCAAAGGTGAGCTTTTTTCGCACCGTTTCGGTGGTTTTTGCGATGCTTTCTTTGTATTTTTTCGCGTCCTCTTTGAGTTCTTGGATTTTTATCTCTTGATCGAAGCTGCTTTTTGCGTCATTGACTGTTTTTTTGACGGTTTTAAAAAATTTCGCTATCTCGACCATCGCGCTAGGAAGCTTATCGGGTCCTAAAAATAATACCGCGATGACGGCTATGACGATGATCTCGGGTAAGCTCATGCCAAACATTTTTTATCCTAAATTTTATTTTAAAGCGCTCATTTTAGCGTTTTTTATCTCAAATTTGTATAAATCAACCCGCGATAAATAAAGAAATTTCATCCGCGGTGAGGAAATTTTTGGCGTAATATCGCCCGTCTTTAAATTTTAATTTCCCGCTCTTTTTTAGTAGTAGCGCTCTTTGCTCTTGCTCGGCGTTTAGGCTGTTTTGCCAGATACCGACGATGCTTCTAGCGCCTAAAAATATACGCTCTAAATTTAGTTCGTCCGCGCTTAAATTTTCGATTTTCTTAGCGTGCGGATTTTTTACGTAGGCGTTTAAATTTGAAACGTTATAAAAACGATGATCTCGCCAAAATCCCACCGCGTAAGCGCCTATGGCAAGGTAGTTTTTGCCCTGCCAGTAGCCAAGATTATGCCTGCAAATTTGACCGAAATTTGAGATTTCGTATTGTTTTAGTCCTATCTCCTCGATGCGGTCTATCATAAATTTCGCCAGCCTCGGGCTATCTTTTGCGTAGTTTATCTTGCCGGCAAAGGGCGTATTTTCCTCAAGCGTTAGCGAATACCTGTCTCTTATACACATCTCCGAGCCCACGAGACTAGCGCTCATCT
>CAUUAH010000068.1:0-8222 GCA_963542985.1 uncultured Campylobacter sp.
ACGCGTAAGATCGTCGGCAGCGTCAGATGTGTATAAGAGACAGATCTTGCAGCAGCCTAGCTATCCCGACGAGGTCTTGCTAAAAAAGGCCGAGGATAAGCTAAAGACGATGCCGCCGCTAGTTTTTGCCGGCGAGGCTAGAAATCTAAAACAAGATCTGGCTAAAGTTTGCAACGGCGAGGCGTTTTTACTCCAAGGTGGCGACTGTGCGGAGAGTTTTTCAAATTTTAACGCCGTAAACATCCGCGATATGTTTAAAGTTATGTTACAAATGGCGATCGTTTTGACGTTTGCCGGACGTTGCCCCGTCGTAAAAGTAGGGCGCGTGGCAGGTCAGTTTGCCAAGCCTAGAAGCTCGGACTACGAGGAACAAGGCGGCGTAAAGCTACCTAGCTACCGCGGCGACATCATAAACGGTTTTGAATTTAATGCCAAAGCTCGCGTGCCCGATCCAAACCGCATGATCGAAGCGTATTATCAAAGCGCATCCACGATGAACCTGCTCCGTGCCTTTTCTCGCGGCGGTTTAGCCGATCTGCACGAGGTAAATCGCTGGAATCTGGGCTTTATCAAAAAGCCCGAGCTTGACGCTAAATACGGCGAGCTAGCTAGACAGCTGAGCCAAACACTAGCTTTTATGGGGGCTTGCGGTATAAATGCCTCAAATACTCCCGTGATCAGCGAAACAAAGGTCTACACCTCGCACGAGGCGCTTTTGCTGCCGTACGAGGAGGCGCTCACTAGAGAGGATAGCCTCACCGGCGACTGGTACGACTGCTCGGCGCATATGCTCTGGATCGGCGAGCGTACTCGCGGTGTAAACGACGCCCACGTGCATTTTCTAAGCGGCGTGCACAATCCTCTAGGCGTAAAGATCGGACCAAACGCTACCGCACAGGACGTCATCGCGCTCGCAAATGCGCTAAATCCGCAAAACGAAGCGGGCAGACTAAACGTAATCATCAGAATGGGTGCGGATAAAATCGACGAGCGGCTACCGAAAATCCTACGCGAAGTAAAACGCGAAGGGCTAAATATCGTCTATAGCATCGATCCGATGCACGGCAACACGATAAAAACCGCAAACGGCTACAAGACGCGCGAATTTGACAAAATCCTAGCCGAAGTGCAGAGCTTTTTCGAGATACATAGAGCCGAAGGCACGCATGCGGGCGGCGTGCATCTAGAGATGACGGGTCAGGACGTGACCGAGTGCACGGGCGGGTCGTTTAAACTAAACGAGGATGATCTCGCGCACAGATACGAAACGCAGTGCGATCCGCGCCTAAACGCCGATCAGTCGCTAGAACTAGCGTTTTTAATCGCCGAGTTTTTAAAGAAAATTTAGCTTTAGCGGGCGTAAATTTGGTTAAATTTGCGCCGCTTTATAAATTTGTAAAATTTAGCAAGGCTCAAATTTGACTCTAAATTTACGAAATCCAAACGAGTCAAATTTGCTTCCGCCCGCCTTTTATCTTTTTAAATTTGACCGCTTTTTGCGCTTTTAGATTAAATTTGCCCCAATTTTTGCGAATTTCTTAAAATTTAATCCAATTTTCGCTACATTAATGAAAAATTATCAAAACCGGAGAAAATTAATGAGCGATGTTTACGATATTATCGTTATCGGCGGCGGCCCTTGCGGTATCGCGACCGTCGTAGAGGCGAGAGCCAATGGATTAAAAAAAGTCTTGCTTCTCGAAAAGGGCGACAACCACAGTCAAACGATACGTAAATTTTACAAAGACAACAAGCGCGTGGACAAGGAGTACAAAGGTCAGGATAGTACCATTCACGGCATCGTGTCCTTCGAGGACGGCACGAAGGAGAGCACGCTTGATTATTTCGATAAGCTACTAGATGAGGAAAAGATCGAGGCCGTGTTTAACTCCGAGGTCGAAAGCGTAAAGAAAAAGAACGGTTTGTTTTTCGTGCACACCGCAAAGGGCGACTATCAAGCCAAAAACGTGATGATAAGTATCGGTAAAATGGGACGTCCGAACAAACCGGACTACAAAATCCCGCCTTCGCTAAATAACGTTATAAATTTTAACCTAAACTCCTGTTCTAGCGGTGAAAAAGTGCTCGTGGTGGGCGGCGGAAACTCGGCCGTAGAGTACGCTATCGAGCTATGCCAATATAACAAAACGACGCTGGCTTACCGCAAGGATAAATTTAGTCGCGTAAATGACGTAAACGTAACGGCGCTGTGGGAACTAGAAAAAGTAAATAAGCTAAAAGTGCGACTAAACCACGACATCACCGAGATCGAAAACGAATCCGGACGCGTTAGAGTGCACTTTTCAAACGGAAAAATCAGAGTCTACGACAGGGTCGTCTACGCTATCGGCGGCTCGACTCCGGTGGATTTTTTACAAAAATGCGGAGTTGAGCTCGATGCAGATAAAGATCCGATCGTAAATGAGCACTATGAAAGCAGCGTCGGTGGGCTATATATCGGCGGCGATATCGTGCTAAAAAACGGCGGCTCGATCGTGCTCGCGCTAAATCACGCGCATAAGGTAGTCCAAGACATCAAGGAAAAATAGAGTTGAGAGCGTTAAATTTAGTTTTATTTTTTATCTGCGGTTGTTTGCTCACGCTGGGCGGATATTATTTGTATTTCGAGTTTACGAAATCGTCTGCAAAGCCAACGGAACTCGCCGTGCAGATAATGAACGTCGAAGAGATACCTAAAAACGAGCGCGTAAATATCCCGATTAAAGAAAATTTGATCCCACAAAACCAAACCGCGCCGCAGGAACAATATGCTAAAAATTTGGACGTAAATGATACGGATGCGCCTATTTTAGGTAGTGAGGCTGAACTAAAAGAACAAATCCGCGTCCTGCGCGCTCAAAACAAGCTACTTTACGACGATAATGTCGATCTAGTCGGTAAAAATCTAGAAATCTCAAATCTTTTAAACGATCAAAAAGCCGAGCTGGAAACCAGACGAAAACAAGCCGCCAGCGCCAACGACAAACAGCGCCTAAGCGCGGTAGACGAGCTAAATAAAAAATTAGCCAAAGCGCAGGAGGAAAATGAGAAAAATAAAAATTTAGAGCAAAATTTGACTTCTCTTCGCAGCGAGATCAATACTCTAAAAGCCGAGCTTGAAAAAAAGCAGAGTGAATTTGACGAGTCAAGCGCTAAAACGCAAAACGAGAGTCAAAATGCGTTAAAACGGCTCGAAGCTCAAAATGACGAGCTAAAAAACGAAGCGACTTCTGCTAAAGCTAAATTTGAAAGCGAACTAAGAACTGCGACCGAAGAGGTCGCAAAACTAAAGAGCGAAAACGCTAGGCTTACAAACGAGCTGGGACTAAAAGATACCGAGATAAAAAGAATCGCCAGCGAATACAACGCTCAGGCGCTAAATGCTCAAAATTCAGCTAAAAGCAAGATCGTAGCTCTAGAAAAAGAGCAAAATGTGGACAGAAAAAAAATCAGCGAGCTTGAAGCGAGCCTTGAAAACGCAAATAAAAAAGCTGAGTCAAAAGCCAAACTAAAATCGATAAATAGCGAGCTAAACGCTACGAATAAAGAGCTAATCGCAAAGCTCGAAAGAGAGAAAAAGGGCTTTGAAAAAGAGGTCGAAAAAATCCTAGATATGCACAAAATGGAGTTTGAAAAGCTAAAAAATCAGCTCGAAAAAGAGCGTCAAGATACCGAGCGAAACGTAACCGAGCTAAAGGTTAAAATTTACGAGCTGGAAGATCGGGTTTCAAAAAAAGATAGTTCGTTAAAAAGCGCGGAAGCCAAGGTGGTCGATCTAAACGAGTCGCTAAATATCCAAAAAGAGCTACTTGCAGACGAGATTGCCGCGAGCAAAAAAAATATCCAAAACTATAAAATTTTAAATAACAAAATCACGACCTTGGTCGAAAATAACATCAAAGCCGACAAGGAAAATAAAGAGCAAATAGACGCTCTAAACAAGCTTTTAACGCAAAAAGACGCAGAACTAGCGGCTCTAAAAAAACAGATGCAAGACGGAGCTAAAGATCTAAGCGATACGAAGGAAAATTTGGCCAAAACGAGTTCGCAAAAAAATATCGCAAAGGGCGAAGTAGCGCAGATACTAACCAAAAATGAAGAGCTAATGAGCGAAAATGAAAATCTAAAAAAGATAATCCAGTTAAATTTTAAAGCAGAAGTGCCTAAAAAGGTAGTTTTCATCGCCTCGGTCGAGTGCTCTGATATGAGCGCGGGCTCAGATAGGCCGACGCAGGTTTGCAAAAATAAAGTAAGCGATTTTTTGCAAAGCTATAATTCAAATTATTATTTTGAAATCACGCCGATAGTGAGCCGCGGTAACTTTATCGCCACGTCAAAAGCGGCAAAAGTGATCCCGCAAGACGAGCTAGAAAAGATCAACTCATATGCAAATTTCGGTATCGGCAAAGAGCGCGCCAAGGTCGCCGGCGAGATGATAAAAGACGAATTCGGCGACTTTTCGCGCATATCGTACAGTAACGACATCATCACCTCTCAAGATAAGCAAGGATTTATCATCAAGGTATATAGATGATAATCACTCAGCCCAAAAACGGCTACCGCTACAACAGCGACACGATGTTTTTATATGACTTTATCCGTGAGGGCGGAGTGCGCGGCGAGGTGCTAGAGGTTGGTTGCGGTAGCGGGGTTTTGGGACTGCTTTTAAAGCGCGATTTTCCCAAAATTTCGCTTAGCTTGCTTGATATTTTAGAAGCTAACGTAAATTTAGCCGCCGCAAACGCTAGCCAAAATGGACTTGAAGCCGAGTTCATAACGGCTGATTTTGCTAAATTTAAGAGCGAAAAAAGATATGATCTCATCGTCTCAAACCCGCCTTTTTACCACGACGGCGCGAAAAAAAGCGAGAACGAGCACCTTCGCACCGCCAGATATAGCGAAAATTTACCTCTTAGTAAGCTTGTGGGTAGCGCAAATTCGCTCCTAAAGCCACGCGGAGTTTTTAGTTTTTGCTACGACGCTAAGCGTATATCTGAAATTTTGCTTTGTTTGAGCGAGTTTAAATTTACGCTTACTAGGCTTTGCTTTGTACATCCAAAAGCGGATGGCACGGCAAATTTGGCGCTAATCGAAGCTAAAAAAAGCTCAAAATCCTTAGCTCAAATTTTGCCTCCGATTTTCGTTTTTGAAGGCGGCGTTTATAGTAAAAAGGCGACTGAAATTTTTGCTGCGGCAAATACGCAAAGCAAGGACGCGTTAGAGTGAGTTTGCTAAGACAAAGCGGCTTTGGTTATGAATTTGACGCTAGCAAGTGCGAGCAGTGCGGCGGCAAGTGCTGCACGGGAGAAAGCGGCTATATATGGATAAGCTCGGCGGAAATTTCGGCGCTAGCGGAACATTTAAAAATAAACGAGGACGAGTTTAGATCGCGATTTTTGGATAAATTCGGATATAAATTTAGCCTCAAAGAAAAGCCCTATGAGGGCGGATTTGCGTGCGTATTTTTTGACGAAACGGCAAAAAACTGCTTGGTTTACGATTTTCGCCCGAGCCAGTGCCGCACCTTTCCGTTTTGGGACTATTTTAAAGATAAAATCAATGAATTGGAGAAAGAATGCGCTGGAATAAGGCGATTTTAAAATTTATATTGGCGGCCTTGCTTGTTTGTTTTGCTACCGCCAAAGACGGTTTTGATGAGAATTTATACGTTATCAAGGCGCTTTTAGCGGTTGAAAACGCTAATCACGACGAGGCGACCGAGCTTTACGAGCAGCTTTACGAAAAAACTAAAAACACGGACTATCTAAAAGAGGCACTCAGGCTCGCGTTTTTTTCTAAAAACGTAAATTTTAAAAGCATTTTAGCGCTCAGCCAAAAGGTGCTAAAAGACGATGTGGACGTGCTTCGCATACAGGGCGCAAATTTGATGAGCGAAAACAAACTCGACGAAGCCGCAAAGATAATGCAAGAGCTCGTCAAAAAAGAGGACATCTCTAAAAATCACGTCATGCTCTCTGCCGTCTACTCGATGCAAAACGATAACAAAGCCGCTCTAGGGGAGCTTGAGCGTGCATACGAGCTAGATAGGAGCGTGGAAAATCTGTTACGCATAGTCGATCTTTTATATAACAAAATGAACGACAAAAAAGAGGCGATCAGGCAGCTAGAGAGCTCGCGCCGTATCGACGGATGCGAGGTAGAGACCTGCACGGCGCTGGTAGATATCTATGCGCAGGACGGCCACTACTCAGATATGATCGATGTTTACGAGAGTCTTTTTGAAGCGACGAAAGAAAAGATATATCTAGAAAAAGCGCTCGGCGTTTATGTTTTTCAAAAAAACTACGACGCGGCGATCAAGTTTTTACAAAAATACTCATATAACGACGATGCTTTGATGGATCTTTACGCTGCGACTGGGGATTTTGCCAAGGCGTATAAAAAGGCGCAGGAGGCATTTGATAAGAGCTTTAATCTCGAATATCAAGCCAAAATGGCGATATATCAGTACGAAAGAGATACGGATAAACAAACCAAAAAGATAGATAAAGATAGCCTAAAGCAAGTCATAAATAACTTTGAAAAATCAGCCGTAAAGCTAAATAACGCGCTATATCTAAACTATTACGGCTATCTGCTCATCGATCACGATATAGACGCGAAAAAGGGCATAGAGCTAGTAAACAGAGCCCTAGAGCTAGAGCCTGGGTCAGTGTTTTATCTAGACTCGCTAGCGTGGGGATACTACAAGCTGGGCGAGTGCAAAAAGGCTGACGAGATAATGCAACAAGTCCTGCACGACGAGGAATTTGTAAATTCGCCCGAAGGTAAAGAGCACATAAACGCTATCAAAGAGTGCCTAAAAAAGGGTAAAAAATGATACTAGATCAGATAATCAAGCGTACGAAAGAGGACTTGGCGCTGCGAAAATCGCAAACGCCTTTTGAAAAGCTGCAAGAGCTCGCGGCAAAAAATCCTCGCAAGATAAAAGATGCGGTAAAAGCGCTAAAAAGCAGCGCAGACGAGCCGTATCGCATCATCGCCGAGGTCAAAAAGGCAAGCCCTAGCAAAGGGCTGATAAGGCCAAATTTTGCGCCCGCAGAGATAGCCAAAGAGTATGAAAAAGGCGGCGCAAACGCTATCTCGGTTCTAACCGAGCCGCATTTTTTTAAAGGAAATTTGGAGTATCTGGCTGCCATCAGACGCGAAAGCTCGCTGCCGCTGCTTCGCAAGGATTTTATCGTAGACGAGTATCAAATTTTAGAAGCGCTCGTTTACGGAGCCGATTTTATACTACTTATCGCAAAGGCTCTTGGCGCCGATGAGCTAAAACGGTTGCTTGATTACGCGCGTTCTTTGGGGCTTGAGGCCTTGGTCGAGACGCACGACGAAGAGGACGTAGAAAAGTCAAATTTCGCATGCGCAAAGATAGTCGGCGTAAATCACCGAAATTTAAGCACATTTGAGATGGATATGAGTCTTTGCGAGAAGCTGTTTTCTGAAATCAAAAACGCAAGCGTAATCGTCGCTGAAAGCGGTATCTACGAGCATTCGCAGCTAAAAGAGCTTCATGCGCAAGGAGCCGACGCGTTTTTAATAGGCGAGCATTTTATGAGGCAAGAGGATCTGGCAAAAGCCGTAAAAACTGTAAAGGAGGGCTGATATGGAGCACATTTGCGCACCGTGGAGGAGCGAATATTTCGGTAAAAAGGAGCAGGGCTGCGTCTTTTGCAACGTCGTAAATCATCCCGAAAAAGACGCCGAGACGGGCGTTTTGTTTCGCGCAAAGCGGTGTTTTGGGATCATGAATCTCTACCCGTATACGCCCGGGCACTTTATGGTGATACCTTATGTGCATACCGATAATATCGAAAGCCTAGACGAGCAGACGTGGTCGGAGATGAGCGCCTACGTGCGCGAGGGCGTGAAAATTTTAAAACGCGAGCTAAATGCGGCGGGCGTAAATATCGGGATGAATCTAGGCAAAGCAGGGGGTGCGGGTATCGCAGAGCACGTGCACTATCATCTAGTGCCGCGCTGGAGCGGAGATACAAACTTCATCACATCTATCGCCGAGGTACGCGTAAACGGCGTGCCTTTTGCTCCGCTTTACGAGAAGCTAAAAGCCGCGTTTGCGGACGTTTGCTTTAATGAGCGGTAAATTTATTTTTACCAAATTATTTTTTGGTAGAATTATCAAAATTAAAAGATATTGAGGCATACGATGAGATTTATTTTGCCGATATTTTTGTCGTTTTCTT
>CAUUAH010000069.1:0-8151 GCA_963542985.1 uncultured Campylobacter sp.
GGGGTGGGGAGCGACTTCGCAATTCAAGCCCCCACCCCCTTTACAACAAAGTAAAAAACAACCTTAGATGGTTGTTTTTTACGAAAAGAATCTAACTAAATTTGACTAATTCAAATTTAGCACCTTAAAGATGCGGGTCTCGGCGAGCAACACCAAAAACGCCGAAAAAAGTAAAAAAGGAAACAAATGCTAGAAGCTCTTAGCTTAAATTTTATGCAAAACGCCCTGCTGGCGGGCATCCTCGTTAGCATCGCCTGCGGCGTGATCGGCACGCTCACGGTCATAAACCGCATGGTTTTCATCGCGGGCGGCATCGCTCACGGCGCGTACGGCGGGCTTGGCATCGCTTTTTACTTTTCACTCGAGCCGCTGCTTGGAGCGAGTTTGTTTTCGGTATTTTTGGCGCTACTCATCGCCACGATTACGCTCAAAGACAAAAGCAAAATGGACTCCGTCATCGGCGCGCTGTGGGCGTTTGGCATGGCGTTTGGCATCATTCTCACCGACCTAGCGCCCGGCTACAACGTCGATCTTATGAGCTATCTTTTCGGCTCGATTTTGGCCGTGCCGCAGGGCGATCTTGTTTTCATGGCGGTCGCAAACTGCGTCATACTCGTGTCCGTCGCGCTATTTTACCGCCAGTTTGAGGCGCTTAGCTTTGACGCGGAGTTTGCGCGGCTTCGCGGCGTGCGCACGACGCTGCTCTACTACGCGCTAACGTGCATGATGGCGCTAAGCGTCGTGATGACGATACGCGCGGTCGGACTCATCCTTGTTATCGCGCTACTCACGATCCCGCCCTACATCGCGGGCGCGGTCTCGAGCCGCCTGGGCACGATGATGCTAAACGCCGCGCTCATCTCGGCCGCGTTTTGCGTGAGCGGGCTGTGGCTGAGCTTTGAGGCGAATTTAACCAGCGGTGCTAGCATCATCCTCATCGCTTCGGTTTGCTTTTTTATATTTACGGCGGTAAAAAGGCGGTAAGTTCGGCGTTTTGGGTTAAATTTGAGGTCAAATTTGGCTTGTGACCCCACAGGCGACAGACTGCGCGGCGCTCTCAAATCTGGCTAAATTTAGGGATTAACTAGCTTTCGATTTACAAAATAAGGCAGTCTTTCCCCTAAAATATGCTCATTTTTTGAAATATCGTATATCGTTTTTATCAAATTTTTATATTCGTCGCTTTCCTTGTCCACAACGCAATAAAATAAAAATCTTTTATTTTCATAAAAATAAATATGGGTTTTAAAGGCTATGATATCGCCGCCGCTAGTCTCGAGATACCTAAAATACACGTCGCCGATACCGACCGTATCGCGCTGCGTTATAAAGCGCTTGTTCGTGACGTACAGTTTTTTTGCTTTAGCGGTTTTTACGCTTTGCTGTGCGAAAATAAAAAAGAAAAACACGCAGCTCGTCATCATGACAAACCAAAAGACGCCTACATCAAAGCCTTTGTCGCTCGCGTATAAAAATAGTATCAAAATACAAAGCGCGACTCTAACTTCTTTGTGGACGGTATGCACGAGCTCAGATTCGCACAAAATTTTCTCTTCGGCGTTAAGCTCCATCCGCCTTGGCACCGCTAAATTTTCATCCTTGTTCATTTTCCCCTTCCTTTTTGCGGTCAAATTTACGCCGAAATTTTTTAAATTTAAACCTGAGTTTGGGCTACGCACGTTAAATTTCGCTTTCGATGCGCGCAAATTTGAGCAAAATTTGGCACTCAAACTCGCCGTTAAAGCCTTAAATTTAACCGTAAAATTCGGCCGCCCCGTATTTAAGCATGCAAAAGCCGCTAGCTCAAATTTTCCCGCGATTTTTTATTTTTATAGTAGCTGCCCACCTCGCTAACGACGATGCCAAAGAGTATGAGCCCGGCTCCTGCTATCTGCACGCCGCTTAGTATCTCGCCGCCGAAAAAATACCCCACGATCCCCGCACTCACGGGCTCAAATGTAAATATAAGCGAGGTTTTAACGGGCGTGGTGTAGCGCTGCGCCGCGGTTTGTACAAAAAACGCCAAAACCGTCGCAAACACCGACGTTACCGCAACTGCGATAAAAAATGCCTCGTCCAAAACTGGCACGACGCCGCGAGGCTCGAAAATCTGCGCCGCAACGAAACAAAGCGCCGCCACGACCGCAAACTGCGCGCTCACCATCCAGTAAAGCTCGCACCTGCGCACCAAAATGCCCGTAAAAATAATATGCAGCGCAAAGCCAAGCGCGCAAACGACGCTAAGAGCCTCGCCCATGCCAAAACCAAGCTCGCTGCCCGTTAGAAAATAAAGCCCCGCCGCAGATAAAAACGCGCCGACAAAGGCATAAACCACGACCTTTTGTCCGAAAAACGCGAGCGCGATAAAGGGCGTAAAAACGGCGTTTAGCCCCGTGATAAAGGCGACGGTGGAGCTTGGGGCGTATTTTAGGGCAAAGGTCTGAAGCGTAAATGCCGCGAACAAAAGCGCGCCTAAAAATGCGCCAAATCTTAATGAATTGCGGTCGATCTTGCGCGTAAATTTGAGGCTTATGAGCGACATCAGCGCGGCCGCGATCAAAAATCGCCAAAACAAAAGCGTAAAAACGCCATTTGTCTTTAGCGTCTGCGCCATCGGCAAAAACGTCACGCCCCAGACCACCGCGATCACGAACAGCGCGAGGTCGGCCTTAAATTCGGTTGATTTTTTCATCTGATTTCTTTAGCTAAATTTAAGGGGCAAATTTAACGCAATTTCTCTAAATTCGGGCTTTATCGCGTCAAATTTGAGAGTCGCCGCCACCTTGCTAGCTGGCAAACGACGATAAATTTAAATGGAATAAAATCGCCGCGAGAGTAAATTTGGCAGCGATTTGATAAATTTGATTTTACGGCAGGTCGGCACTTTGAGCGAAACACCGAGCAAAACCCGCCGAAATTTAAGCTAAATTTTCCTTTTTAGCGCGCAGATAGCTGCCTATCTCGCTAATCAAAACTCCGACCAAGATAAGCGCCGCGCCGCAAAGCCTATACGCGCTGATGTCCTCCGCGCCGACGAAATACCCCATCACTCCGGCGGTTACGGGCTCTAGCGTGAAAAATATCGCCGTTTTAACCGGCGTGGTAAATTTTTGCATCAATGCCTGCGCGAAAAACGCAAACGCCGTGCCCAGCACGCCCACGACTAGCATCGCTATGATAAACGCCTTGTCCGTGACGGGCGCGATTTTAGCGTCCTCAAAAACCAAAATAGCCGCAAAACAAAGCGCGATCAGGGTTAAAATTTCAAAATAGACCATATTTACGAGGTCGCATTTTTGCACCAAGCGGTTGGTGAGAACGATGTGAAAGGAGTATGCGCAGGCACAAACCAGAGCCAAAATTTCGCCCAGCCCAAAGCCCACCTTCGTATCGCCTATCATATAAAGCCCCGCCACCGCAAACGCCACGCCCACATACGCGTAAGAGTAAATTTTATGCCTAAAAAGCCCCGCCGCGATAAAAGGCACCAAAGCCACGTTTAGCCCGATGATAAAGGCTACGGACGAGGTGTCGGCGTATTTAAACGCGAAAGTCTGGCTCACAAATCCCGCGAACAAAAACAGACCCAAAATCACGCCGGGTTTTATATCGGACATGCTTACGTCTTTTAGCTTTTTATAAAATATCGCACCGGCTATGATCGCCGCTAGCAAAAATCTCCAAAACAAAATGCCAAAAACCCCGTTAGTCGCAAGCGCAAGCGAGGTAGGCAGATAGCCTAGACCAAAGACTATCGCAACAAATATCATGCCTACGTCGGCGCGAAATTCCAAACTATTTTTCACTATTCTCCCTTATGATTTTACTTAAAAATTCCCTGCAGGATCTTCGTGCCCTGCTCGACCGCACCGCCTCGTAGAGAGCTTTCTTTCTCGCTCATCACGTTAAAGAGCCCGTCTAGCGTCTTGCGCGTGATGTAGTCGTTTAGATCCTCGTTTTCTTGCGGGACGTATTCGCCCGCGCCCATGCTAGTAGCGATGCCTTTTAGCTGTTTTGCGGCGTCTGATTTTGCCAGCGCGCTGCCCGCGACGAACGAATTTAGCCCGTTATATGCGGTGGCAAAGGTATTATCGCTCATCATTTTGGTGATGATTGGCTTAAATACGGCTTGCAGCTTCTGGCTCGAGTTTTGTTGCAAAAACTTCGTAAAGCTATCCTTGCCGCCCTCTAGCACCTTTTTCACGTCCGCGTCGCTCATATTTTTTATCACGCCCGAAAATACGTCGGCAGCTCCCGGCACGGCAGCGCTTGCAGCGTTATTTATCGAGGTCACGAGCTCGTTCGCCCACTTTTCGCCGCCTACTTTTTTAGCCAAATTTGCAGCCGTTTCCAGGCTCTTTGGCAGCGGGATTTTAGCCGCGGCGTTGTTTAGAAATCCCCCGTTTGACAGCTCCTTAACGGCCGCGTTTAGAGCCGAGCTAACCGCGCTTTTGTAGTCGCCCGAGTTTGCCGCGCCAAGTATCTGCGCGCCTTGATTTAGAGTCTCTTGCCAGCCTGCCGCGTGCGCCGAAGCTGCGAGCAAAACCGCGCATAAGATCAAACTTTTCTTCATCGTTTTTTCCTTAAAGTAAAATTCGGCGGTTATGATATTAAATTTCAGCTTTTAAACGGGTAAATTTGGGCCTTTTTAGAGCGAATTTGCCTGCATTTTACGGCGCTAAGGGCTAAATTTGCAAATTTAAATCTCAAATTTGAGCTGTGATTTAAGGGCTAAATTTAAGCGCAAATTTATACGGTGCGCTCGTCTGTTCGGCTCCAAATTTCAGACGTCAAATTTAGGCGTAAATTTGAGCGAGATTAACCGCAAGAGGCAAATTTTGAGTTAAAATTAGCCTTTTTGAAAGGGCAAAATGGAGCTTTTACTTCTCTCTATCGCGCTTGCTATGGACGCGGCGGCGCTTAGCATCGCAAACGGCACAAAATACCGCAATCTCGCGCTATCAAAGATTTTATTTATCGCGTTTGTTTTTGGATTTTTTCAGGCTGCAATGCCGCTTGCGGGCTACTTTTTGGGCGCGGCGTTTGCTAGATTTATCGCGCAGATCGATCATTTTATCGCGTTTGCGATTTTGGGCTTTTTGGGCGTAAAGATGATCCGCGAAGCCTGTAGAAACGAGCCTGCGCAGGCCGTGAGCCTTGATACGAAGATGCTGCTTTCGGGCGGATTTGCCACCAGCATCGACGCGCTAGCCGGGGGCGTGACGCTTAGCTTTACGGCCGCCGACATCTACTTTAGCGCCGCCGTGATCGGGATGGTTTGCTTTGCGCTTAGCGTCGCGGCGTTTTACGTTGGTAAATTTGCGGGAGAGTTTTTGGAGCAAAAGGCACTGATTTTAGGCGGCGCGATCCTCATCGGACTTGGTTTTAAAATCCTAATCACGCACCTTTTAGATCATGGATTTTTGAGTTAAATTTAATGCAGTGCGCAGAATTTTAGGTTTAAAATTTGCGTGTTACGCGCTTTGCGCTCAAATTTAGAAATCAAACCTTGCGCCAAAGCCAAATTTAACCCAAATTTCAATTGCCACAAAAAGCGTAAATTTAGCTCAAATTTAACCTTCGCCGCTAAAAAAGTAAATTTAAACAAGCCCGTCCAGATCGATCTCGATACCGACGGGGCAGTGATCGGAGCCCATGATATCGCTCAGGATAAACGCGTCTTTTAAGCGGTCTTTGAGGCTTGCAGAAATGAAAAAATAATCAATCCTCCAGCCGACGTTTTTGGCGCGGGCGTTAAAGCGGTAGCTCCACCACGAATACGCGTCCGCCGCGTCGCCGTGCACATGCCGAAAGGTGTCGATAAAGCCGCGCGCGACGACCTCGTCCAGCCACGCGCGCTCGATAGGCAAAAAGCCCGAGGTTTTGGCATTTGCTTTTGGGTTTTTGAGGTCGATCTCGCGGTGAGCGGTGTTCACGTCGCCGCAAAATATCACGTCTTTGCCCTGTTTTACGAGCTCCTGGATGTAGGCTAGAAATTTAGCGTAAAAGTCCATCTTGTAGGCTAGGCGCGCCTCGTCTTTTTGGCCGTTTGGAAAGTAGATGTTAAAAAGCACGATGTTGCCGAATCTATGCTCCAAAACCCGCCCCTCGTCGTCGTCAAAAAACGCCGCTTTTTGCGTAGCGGAGCCAAATTTGGCTAGACTCATCACGCCTGAGTACCCCGCGCGAGCTGCCGAATTTACGCTAATCTCGTTAAATCCGAGCTTGTAAATCTCCGCAGGCACGTCACTCTCGCGCACCTTGATCTCCTGAAGGCCCAAAAAATCGGGTCTATGCTGCTCTAGCCAAGCAAATCCGTCTTTGGCGGCGACCGCGCGCAGTCCGTTTACGTTCCAGCTGATTAGTTTCAAATTTGATCCTTTGTTAAATTTGGCGTATTTTATCGCAAGAGCCGTAAAATAAGCTAAAATTTAGTAAAATTAGGATCACTTTGAGGAGTAAAAAATGAAAAAAATCATCGTTTTATCGCTCGCGCTTGCCGCGTTTTTGGGTGCGAAGGAGATAAAAAGCGCGAACATTTTTCTCTCGGACGCAAAGTCGGTTACGGAGCTGGGAGCGTTTTTAAAGGCAAACAAGGGCGAGATCGTAAAGCTAAAATTGAGCTACTGCGCGAATAAAAATAGCCAAGAAGCACTCGCAAAAGAGGCGCCGAATCGCGAAGACGGGCAATACGGAAACTACATATCCGAAACCTACGAACTAGCGGGTGGCGCCCGTATCGACTATAACGGCCAAAACTACGACTCTAACGACTTTGACGGCGGTACGAACGCCGGCGTCAAATCGGGCGAGCTAACGATGGTCTATAAGGCAAAGGACGGGCGCGAAAAGTTTTTGCTTTTGCAAGCACGTAGTTCGCAAGAGGGAGAAAAATACAAATGGGAATACCTCTGGGACGAAACGGCCAAATGCGCGAGTGGCGAAGTGCGGCTGGAGGGGGCCTTTTATATAGACGAGGGCAAATTCCCCGAGAGCGCGGATATAGAAAAGTCCGGGGATTATGATATTTTCTCGCTCGATCCCGTCGCAAAAAAATACTTTAAACTACTAGAGTACAAGTAAATTTAGCGCGATGACGGAGCTAGAGAGGGAGATTTTCGGTCAAATTTTGGGCGAGAAAAAGATGGAAATCATCTTGTTTTTAGCCCAAAATGCGGACGAAAACGGCTTCATAACCGTTAAAATTTCAGATATCTGCGAACGGACGGACGCCAGCAAACCCACCGTCACGCAGACCATCAAGCTGCTTGAAAATCGCAAAATTTTCGAGCGAGTGAAAAACGGGATTTATAGATTTAAAAATTTAAAGGAACTAGAGAAAAAATGAGGAAAATTTGGATACTCGCCGCCGCAGTTGTGCTCGCAAATGCCGCTATAAACGAGGCTGGGCTAAATGTCTGCATCAACAAAGGCGACGCCGCAAGCTGCGAAAAAACGCTCGCCACGCTAGAAAAAAGCTGCTCGGGCGGCGACGCGCTGGCATGTTACTTTTCCGCGGAGTTTTACGCCAAAGGGCTAACGGGCTACAAGGACGGCGCGAAGGCCTTTGCGATCTACAAAGACGCCTGCGCCGCAGGGAGCGCGGAGAGCTGCTACGAAGAGTCGGTGTTTTATCTAAAGGGTGACGTCGCTCCGCAAAGCTTCGAACTATCGGGCGAGCGTCTCAAAAAGGCCTGCGAGCTTGGCTCCAAACGCGCGTGCAATATACTTGAACTGGCGAAGTGAAGCTATTTTGGCTGCATAAAGATGGGTTTTGCGCATGACAGATACGCTGACGCGATATAAAATTTAGCTTCGGCGTGGGATTTTAGATTATTTCTAGCCATTAAATTTGAATTCTTTGCTGTAAAAACTTCACTCAAATTTTACAAAGCCGCTTGCAATAAATTAGACGCCTTGTTTCTGTTTATTAAAATTGAGAAATTTACGGGTCTTGCTATTTTTTACAGAACTTGATTTCGAGCGCTAAATGTGGCTTTGACGGACGGTTTTTGTTTTGCGTATTGACGGTGCGGTGGGCTGAGAATTTGATAAATTTTAGTTGGATAAATTTGAAAATTTTATGTGTTATGGATGACCAAATACTGTCTCTTATACACATCTGACGCTGCCGACGATCTTACGCGTGTA
>CAUUAH010000070.1:0-8029 GCA_963542985.1 uncultured Campylobacter sp.
TTGAGTTTATTTTTGATACTTGATATTACCAAAATGCAAATACTATCAGCAAAGCTTAAAAGAAAAAACTAAATTTTAATGATTTTTATGAGAAAAAAGATAAAAAAGGGGACACACATCCCCTTCTTAAAAGGAGTTCTAACTTTGATTGCTTGTAAGAATTATAAAATATTTCGGTAAATCAACGGCTAATCAAAGCTGATATTTTCACTTTTTGGAACGTCGATTAGGATTTTTTTATTGTTTTCTTCTTGCTGCGGGCTTTTTGCAGGACTTGGGCTTTTAAATTTTGGCATTTTCTTTACCTTATGCGTAACGTGATGCGTTCCGCTTTTTATGAGTAGCATTTCAGTGACGAGTCCGCCCGAAACGCTTGTATATACGGTATCTCCGCTAGAAAAGTAAAATTTATCCGCGCAGTACTTGCCACTAGGCAGTTTGCCGTTTGATACGTCGATTGATTTTATATCGTAGCAGTATCTGCCGCCGTCATAGGTTACGCTTGATATCACGCCACGCAATGAGCCTCTAACTGGCGCAGGTTTTTGAACGACTGGTTTTTGGACGACTTTTGGCGGCGGTTTTTGCTCAAAAAAAGCGCAACCACTAAAAACCAGCAAAACGGCAGCTAAATTTAAAAACTTAAGCCTGAACACTAAGGACGTTCCCGCCGAGTTCGGCTATTCTTTTATCTACCGCTTGCGTCGCTTTTTCTACCGTTTTTTGCGAAATTTCAGGCAGTTTACCGCCCCAAATTTTCTCAGCCTCTTTAAAGCCCCTTAGCATGCCTTCTTTTCCGGCTTCGAGCTTTTGCAGGTCGTCTCCTGCGGCGCTAATAATAAAATTTGAAATCCTATCCGCGGTGTTTGCGATACCGAAAAATCCATTCTCGCTCACTAGATCGCTAGCTTCGTTTTGGCTTAGTTGCGTTATAGGCTTGCCCTCGTAGCCGATAGATTTAAAATCAACGCCGGACAAGATATCGTTTAGAGAATTTATACTTTTGTTTTGAGCGCCGAAAATGTCGCTAAATTTTGCAGAGCCGTTAAAGGCCGAAACCTGAGATAAGAAATTTGAGCTCGTATTTGAGTCAGCCCTAGCTTGAAAATGCGACAAATAGCTATTTGTTAGCTGTTTTACGTCGATATTTGCGTAGGCTTCTTGCATCCTTTTTATATTTTCGTTTTGATCTACGCTTGCCGTGTTTTGGATGTTTTGCACGTCATAGCGAGGTTGCGGGATGTAGGGATTTTGGCTTAAACCGTTGATGCTTTGCATGTTTTATCCTTTAAATTTTATCCATATTATATATCGTCAAATTTAGGATAAAGTTAACGGGTAAAAATTTATTTTACCCTATCGCCGACGTGGCCGTTATATACGATGTCCTTGGCATCGACGTTTTCGTCGAGTAAAATTTCGCTTATCTTGCCGCTTTTTTTAATGCTTTCGATATCTTGTTGCAAATCCTCTTGATAGCTGTATATCATCGCAGCTCCAGAGACGCCCTCTACGCCCTCTAGCGCCTTAAAGAGCTCTATCTCGCCGTCTAAATTTTCCGCGCTAATCACGACTACGATCTTGCCCTCTTGCGCGGCAATAACCTCGCAACCTTTTACTTGTTCGATTCTTTTGGCTACCTCGGTGGCTTCGTTTCCGTCTTTTGTATATACTATCGCACTTGATATATTCATTTTACACTCCAAAATTTAACCTCTTTTTCGTACGCGACGCTGATTAGCCTGCCGTTATCAGAGAGGTAAATTTCATTTAAAATTTGCTGTCCGGTTTTTACGGTCGCGAGTTTTGTTTTGCTTGCGATGTCATAGACCAGGATATCGCTCTCTTCGCCGTTCATATACGCTAGCGTTTTGGCGTCGTCGCTAAGCCCCGTCGCATAAACGATAAAATCAGACTTAAAATAGCTCATCGAGCCGTTAAAAACGCCAGCTTGTTTGTCGATGCAGCCGACGGCTACGACGTCATTTTTATAGTCGATGTCGTACATATTGTCTTTAAAGAAATTTAGCGTTTGCTCGGTTTGTCGAGTTTTTAGATTATAGATATAAATCACGCCGCTTTCGGCTCCAATGGCGATTTTGTCGCGGGTTTTGTTGATTTCAAAATCAACGTAAAGCGCGATAGAAAATTTATGTTTAAAGACCGCTTTTTTACTCTCTAGGTCGATGTAGTAAATTTCATTGCCGAAATCCGATACTACCGCCGTTTTTTCATCTATGAAAAAGGCTTTTTTGGCGGATTTGTTGGCTAGGTGCATATTGCTAACCTCGCTCCAGCTATCATTTTCTTTTTTAAAAACGTACAAATAGCGCTCGTTGTAGTCCATCTCGGTTAAAACCAAAAGCCTATCGCCTAGGCGGTCGATGCTAAAAATTTTTGCTGGCTCTTCGTCGCTAAAGTGCGTTTTGACCGTGCGAAATTTGATCGGTTCTAAAAATTTATCCGACTTTATGTCGTAGATATCAAGCTCGCTACCGTCCGTGCCTAGATATAAAATTTCATCTATCAAATTTGAGCTTATCACGTTTGCACCCGCTTTTATGATCTTGTCCGGTTGCGAGATCTCAAGCGGTGCCGCCGCTAAATTCGCGGTCAAATTTAAGCAAAAAACCGCCGTAAAAAATAAAATAAATTTTCTCATAACGCCTCCATTTTGATACTATTCGCGAAGCAAACTTCCATACATTGCGCACAGCCCGTGCATTTTTGATTTACGCTCGGGCGAAAAACGCCTAAAAAATCGATCGCTCTAAATTTGCAAACGTCCTGACAACTATAGCAAATCGTGCCGTTCCACGCAAGACAGCTATGCACGTCGATAAAAATTTTAGCTTCTATAGTAGCCGCGAATTTTAAATTTAAAACCTCTCGTCCAGTCTCCTCGCAAGCAAGCGCGCACTCTTTACAAAAGTTACACCCCAAGGACTTAAATTTAAAATTTACTCTCTCGTTTTCAAAACTCAAAAGCTCTCTATGACAAGCGCTAACGCAAGGCGCTTCGCAATCAGCGCAGTTAAATTCGCCGCAAAAATAAGGCGGCGCGATAAATTTTTGAGCGGTTTTGCCGCCCAAAAATTTAGTAAATAGTTCGCGTCTGGATACGCTCACCTAACGCCTTCGTTTAGTATATCTAGAAGGTTTGATCGGTGTTGCGCGTCTTGCTGACGGCTAAAGTCAGGCTTAAAGTTATTTTTCACGCGCGGTTTAACGTTTGCTTGAGGAACGTGGCAAGTGGTGCAGTTATAGCGATCTTGACTTAGTTCGCCGCCTTTATCTTTATTAAATCTTATACTGTAAAGGTGCGATTTAGGGATCGGCGTAGCGCCCACGCTCTCGGCGACCTCGGGCATATGACAGCTCACGCACATATTGTTGTCTTTGGTGATCGGGATTAAATCGGAAATATCGTGAGGGATTAGCGGCGGAGCGTTTTCAAACGAACGATCGTATCTAGTAGATTCTCCGGGCATCGGGCTAGTCCAGTTGATATCTGCTAAAGTTACGTTCTCGTCGGCAACTTCGCTTCCCCTTAAAGTATTAACGTCGTCGCTATTTTTGCCGCCGACGCTCGGGTTGTTACAACCTATAAATAATGCGGCAGCGCAAACAGCGCCTAAAATAAGCTTATAAGCTTTCATTTTTTCTCCTTAAATTTCTTATATTAAATTTTAACGCATCGTCGCCGCAAACGTCGATACAGCGTCCGCAGCTAATGCACTCGCTAGATTTTATAAATCCGCTTTGCTTGCCGATAATGCCCAGCACTTGATTTTCGGGGCAAATAAGCTTACATTTCATGCAGTTAGTGCAATTGCCCGCGTTATGTTCTATGCGTAAAAGCGAAAATTTGCCGACGACCGCGTAAAAAGCGCCCAGAGGGCAGAGCTTTGAACAAACGAGTCTATCGCCCAAAAACGCATCTATCGCAAACAATCCAAACGCCACGAATAACCAAAGCGCACCGCCGTAGATAATGCCGCGCTGCACGATACCTATGTAACTAACGCCCTCAAATGCCGGCGCGCCCGTAACTAATGATAAAAAAAGCGTAAACGCGAGGATATAATATCTAGCGTCTCTCGCAAAATTTACGAATTTTTTATCTTTGTCGTAGCCTAGCTTTACCCTAAACCAGCGAGCCGTTTCGGTAATGATATTGACGGGGCAAATCCAGCTACAAAAGGCTCTAGGGGCGATAAAAGCATAAAAAGCTAGTATTATCCCCGCTCCTAAAACGGCGGTCGAACCGATAGAAAAACCCGCTAAAAATAGCTGCAAAACCGCAAACGGATCGCTAAGAGGAACGACTCCGAAAAGCAAAGACGAGCTGAGATTGCCTTGTAAAATTTTAACTCCGTAGTAGTTGCTCGCAAAAAACAGCCCTAGGATCAAAATTTGACTTATCCTTCTTAAAATCAAATATTTCATAGCAAATCTCCGCTATTTAGATAGTCGTTTAGCTTTTTCTCGTCGGTTTTAAACTCTTTAGGTTCGGCGTCTTTTAGCTTTTTATCCGCGCCCTCGACCCAGCCTTTTACGTACTGTTCGTTGCTAGAGCCCAGTCCGATCTCGCGCGGAAGCACGAAGATAGAAGCTTTCGGCGTCACGCAAACTTGCTCGCACATGCCGCAGCCCGTGCAGTAGTCGGCGTCCACGACCGGTTTGAAAAATGCGTGCTTTTGCGTGCGTTCGTTGCGGACATATTCAAGCCTTAACGCTTTATCTATCAAAGGACAGGCGCGGTAGCAAGCGTCGCAGCGAAGCCCCTCGTAAGCGATGCAGAAATTCGGGTCCAGCACCGCGATACCCATTTGCGCTTTGTTTATATTTAGCTTGCCGTTATCCTCGCTCACTAGCTTCGTATCTAGCGCGCCAGTCGGACAGGCGACCGTGCACGGGATATCCGGACACATATAGCAAGGGATATTTCGCGGAGTATAAAACGGAGTGCCATAAGGCAATCCGTCGTCTAAATCCGCAAGCTTAAGCGTATCCCAAGGACAGGCTTCTACGCAAAGCCCGCAGCGTATGCACTCGCTAAGGAAATTTTTCTCCTTTAAAGCACCCGGCGGCCTGATGAGTAGAGTTTGGGCTTTAGCCGTCGTTTGCGTACTCCAGATAAAGCCGCCCGCGAGAACCAAACTAATCGCTTTTAACCCAAATTTTAAAGCCTCTCTTCTATTTTGCATTATTAAGCCTTGTAAATTTTAACCGCGCATTTTTTATAGTCGGTCTCTTTTGAGATCGGGCAAGTCGCATCTAAGCAGACTTTGTTTATATATACGTTTTCATCGAAAAACGGCACGTACACTAGGCCCGAAGGAGTTTTATTTCGTCCGCGAAGATCCAGTCTTGCTTTTACCTTGCCGCGGCGAGACTCGACCCAAACTACGTCGTTATGTTGTAAATTTAGCTTCTGCGCATCGCCTTCGTGCATATAGCAAAGCGCTTCAGGTACGGCGCGGTAAAGCTCAGGAACGCGCATAGTCATAGTGCCGGTGTGCCAGTGCTCCAAGACGCGGCCCGTGCATAGCCAGTAAGGATACGCAGTATCAGGCATCTCGCACGGATCCATATAAGGGCGGAAGAAAATTTTAGCCCTATTAGCGATTGAAAATTTCTCGTCGCCGCTAGTTACTTTTGCTAGATCGCCTTTTGGAAGCTTGCCTTTTTTGTTTCCGTAGAACGCAAACTGTTTGCCGTCTTCGGCAAATTTCTTCGCGTACGGATCGTATTTGGCGTTAAATCTCCACTGAGTTTCTTTGCCGTCTACTACAGGCCATCTTAGACCGCGCACTTTGTGATAAGTATCAAAGTCCGCTAGATCGTGTCCATGGCCAGAGCCAAATTTGCGGTAGTCTTCCCAAAGATATTTTTGAACGAAAAATCCGTAACCCTCAAATACTTTGCCGTCTGAGCCGACTACTTTTCTGCTGTCGCCGAAAACTTCAGAGTTATCAAAATCTTCCATTATCGCGTCTTTTGCAGGATAGCTCTTAGCCTCTTCGTTTGCAAAAAGCACGTCAAATAGCGTATCTTCTTCGCTATAACCCATAGCTTTTGCCTCGTCTAGCACGCTTGGAAGCGTTAGCTTATCATCCACTTTTTGTTCGCCCCAAACCTCTTTTAGCTTAAAGCGCTTAGCAAATTCCAGCATTTGCCACGTGTCGCTCATCGCTTCGCCTACCGGAAGGACTTGCTGACGCCAGTGCTGCGTTCGGCGCTCAGCGTTACCGTATGCGCCCCATTTTTCGTAAATCATCGCAGTAGGCAAGATTAGATCGGCAACCTTAGCCGAGATGCCCGGATACGGGTCTGATACGATGATAAAGTTATCCATCTCGCGAGCGGCTTTTATCCAGTGGTTTGCGTTTGCGGTGTTTTGCCACGGGTTATTTACCTGCACCCACGCCCATTTCATCTTGCCGTCCTCCATATCGCGCATCATTTTTACGTAGTGGGAGGCGACTTTCGGATTTAGCGTGTTTTTAGGAAGTTTCCAAATTTTCTCGCTTATTTCGCGGTGTTCGGCGTTATCTACGACCATATCCGCAGGCAAGCGGTGAACGAAAGTACCGACCTCGCGTGCCGTTCCGCATGCGCTTGGTTGTCCGGTTAGCGAGAAAGCGCCCTCGCCCGGTTTTGCTTGTTTACCAAGTAGCATATGCACCATATAGGCTTGCTCGTTTACCCATGTACCGCGTTGGTGCTGGTTAAAGCCCATCGTCCAAAAGCTAACTACTTTTCTACCTTTTTCGATGTACCAGTCGGCTAGTTGCTTTAGTTTTTTCTTAAATTCTTCCAAATCCTCGTTCGGATCGCCTTTTATTAGCGGAGCGGAGAAATCAAGCGTATAAGGTTTAAGAGCTTCTTTAAATTCCTCAAACGTGATTTGCCAGTGTTTGCCCGCGGTAGCCGTATTTTTATTTTCCATCACGTCGCCCTCTTTATAGCCTAGATAGCCCAGAGTCACGCCTTCGTTTTTGCTTAGTTTCTTATGAAGCTCCGTCTCTACGACGTCTTTTTCGTTTGAGTAGTTAGGGTGATTTGGATTATTTCTAAGCCCATAACCGATATCGGCAGGTCCCGTCGCAAATACACAGTGGCTATTTACGTAGTCCCAGTCGATAGCTTCAGGGTGGTTATAAACGATCTCGTGAGCGATATAGTTCCAGATGGCTACGTCGCTTGACGGAGCAAAGA
Source organism: uncultured Campylobacter sp. (assembly GCA_963542985.1). Taxonomy (GTDB): domain Bacteria; phylum Campylobacterota; class Campylobacteria; order Campylobacterales; family Campylobacteraceae; genus Campylobacter_A. The sequence goes on from CAUUAH010000070.1 coordinate 7,225, forward strand.
TAATCTCGGAATCGGCGATATTTGACGTTCTAGTCGAATACGTGCTTAAATTTACTACCTTTACGCGCTCGGAATTGCTTAGCTTTTTATCGCTTACGCGCGCCCAAAGTATCGGGTGCATCTCGGCCATATTAGCGCCCCAAGCCACGATAGTATCGGTTAGCTCTATGTCGTCATAGCAGCCCGCAGGCTCGTCGATACCGAAAGTCTGCATAAATCCCGTAACCGCGCTAGCCATACAGTGGCGTGCGTTTGGATCGATAGAGTTGCTTCTGATGCCGGCTTTCCATAGTTTGACGGCCGCATAACCCTCTAAAATAGTGTATTGACCCGAGCCGAAAACGCAGGCTGAATGCACGCCGTTTTTAGTCATGGTTTCTTTGTATTTTTCGGCCATGATATCAAAGGCTTTTTCCCAGCTGATCGGTTTAAATTTACCCTTTTTGTCAAATTCGCCTTTTTCGTTTACGCGCAAAAGCGGCTGAGTGATACGGTCCGCGCCGTACATGATCTTGGCGTTAAAGTAGCCCTTGATGCAGTTTAGGCCGCGGTTTACCGGCGCTTCAGGGTCGCCCTTGACGGCTACGATTTTACCCTCTTTGGTTGCGATCATTACGCCGCAGCCCGTTCCGCAGAACCTACATGCGGCTTTATCCCAACGCCAGCCCTTTTCGGCGGCGTTTTGCGCAGCTGCCATAGAGCTAGGCAGCGCTATACCGGCACTCGCGCAAGCAGCCGAAGCGGCGGCGCTTTTTATAAAATCTGTCTCTTATACACATCTCCGAGCCCACGAGACTAGCGCTCA
>CAUUAH010000071.1:0-7968 GCA_963542985.1 uncultured Campylobacter sp.
CACGCGTAAGATCGTCGGCAGCGTCAGATGTGTATAAGAGACAGGTATTAGCGTTAATTTAAAATAAATTACAAAGGATTTTTATGAGAAAAGCAGCAGCGATTAGCTTTTTAGTTTGCGGTTTGTTGTTCGCAAATGACGAATATAACGTATTTGTGAGTAGCTTCGGCGACGACGTAAAAGAAGAAGCGATAGAGAGCGCCAGAGCTAGCGTAGAGCGCAAGGTCGGGGACTTTGATGGGGTGGAAAAAGTCGTAAGCGGTACTTTCGGTAAATACCGTGCCATAGCCATTAGAACCAAGTCTTTGGATAAAGACAGCATTAAAAATTTAACGGCTCAAATCAAGGCGGCAGGATACGTAGACGCTTATAGTGCGGTCGCTAAAGACTCTATTTCTTCAGGCGATGAAACGCAAAATTTAAGCGAAAGCAAAGATGCCGCTAAAGCTCCAAAGCCGGGTCTAAGAAAAAAACAAGATTTGACGTTTAAAGAAGCGCCGGAGCCGATGGGAGCTGGCTATATCGAGAACGGCGTGCAAGAGAGCGGTCAAGTTAGCCTAAATGCAGCAGTTAAAAACCTGCTTCTTGAAAACCCGGGCCTAAAAGAGACCGAATATGCCTATATGCAAGTCGGAAAAGACCTAAATATCGCCAATAATGCCTACTATCCGACGTTTGATATCGGCGGAACTTACGGCTACAGAAAAGAAAAAATAGATAACGGCATAACCGTACAAAAAGGTAGCGGAAAAAGGCTTACCGCAAACGCGACGCTAACGGAAAATTTGTACAACGGCGGAGCCGATAAAAACAGAATGATCTCTCAAAGCCACAGGATGGATGCGGCTGCTTATAGCGTGGCGCAAAAAGCCGACAGACTTACGCTTGAGTTTGCAAACGCGTATATCACCGTGCTTCAAACCAAAGAGTTATTAGAGATCGCGCAATCAAACGTAAAAACTCACGAGGAAATTTACTCTCAAATAAAAGATAGAACAAGCTCGGGCTTTGCTAGAGGCTCCGAGGAGAGACAGGCCGGCTCTCGCCTTACGCTAGCTCAGGCAAATTTGATCTCTCGCGAAAATAACTATAACGACGCTCTAAGCACATTTGAGAAACTTTACGGTAAAGGAATCGCGGCGGAAAATTTGGTCGCTCCAAGCTTTGAGTTGCCGCTACCGGGAAGCGAGAGCGCGGTATACAACATCGCTATGAAATGTAACCCGAGCGTGCTTTTGCAAGATGCAAACATAAAAATGAATCAATCGGTCGTTAACGAGAAAAACGCCGCTTTTAGACCGAAGGTGGATCTCGAAGCCAGCGCAAATCACGAGAGAAACGATGTATTTTACGACGATTATAAAGATACCTCTTACGACGTTTTGCTAAGATTAAAATATAATCTTTACAACAAAAATTCAGACAAGCTAGAGAAAGAAAAAGCCGTCCTAGCCGTTACCGAGTCGTCTCACGGGCTTGAGAGAGTAAAAAGAGAGCTTTCAGAGAGTCTTAAATTTTCATGGCAGACTTACGTGCTAAATCAAAAAAGACTTGAGTACCTAAACGAGCACGTAAAATACGCCAAAGAGACGCTTGATGCGTATAGAGACGAGTTTAGGATCGGTAGACGCGATCTTATAAATTTGCTTGATGCCGAGAGCGAATACAACAACGCTCTAGTCGAGATCGTAAATACTCAAAAAGAACTTTTATACGCTAAATTTAGGCTTCTTGATAATATGGGTATGATTACCGATAGTTTCGAGCCTGGATTTGCTAAAAAATATATCCAAGGCGCATGCTCGATAGCCGAGGATCTAAGATAGTCTTAGACTAAAATTTAGATAAATTTTATGAAATTTGGCATAAGCGCGGGCAAATACAGAAGGGCGTTTTTAGCGAGCGCCCTTTTTGTGTTCGCGATTTTTGCGGGAGGCGAGTTTATAAAAGCCTCCACCTATGACAAGATCGCTAAAGTTTACGGCCAAAACGCCAAAAAAAGAGTGGTTGCCTTAAACGAGCTCATGGTGAGCTTAAAGGACGCCACGGAGCAAGAAAAGCTCGTAAAAGTAAATGATTTTTTTAACCGCTTACAGTGGAAAGACGACAGGGAAGTTTGGGGACAAAAAGACTACTGGGCTACGAGAATGGAGTTTTTGGGCAAGGGTGCCGGGGATTGCGAGGATTTCGTTACGGCGAAGTACTTCACCCTAAAGCAGCTCGGCGTTTCCACGCAAAAACTTTATTTCACTTACGTAAAAGCGCTTGATTACAACCAAGCGCATATGGTTTTATCTTATTATGACAGCCCAAAGTCCATACCGCTAGTTTTAGACAATATCAACCCAAACATCAAAATAGCTACGCAAAGAAAAGATTTAGCGCCCGTTTATAGTTTTAACGGTGATTCGCTATTTTTATCAAAACAAGAAGGCTTGGGACAGGCAATCCCGGGCGGAAACAAAAAACAAAATCCAAAATGGCTAAATTTAGTCGATAGAATGAAAGAGGACGGATAGATGACGCTTTTAAAACAAATAATGCTGGCGATAATTTCCTTTATGTTGGTTATTTTCGTAGCCGTCGGGATTTTAAATTTTACGACGACGAACGACTATATCTCCGCTCAGCTAGGCACTAACGCCAAGCACACGGCAAATTCGCTAGGTCTTGCCATAGCGTCGGTAGCAAATCCAAACGATTTATCCGGCATTGAAACAATGATAAATTCGGTATTTGACAGCGGATACTACTCGATGATAAAGCTAGCCGGAGTAGACGGCGAAACGCTGATAGAAAACTCGCAGCCTCTAGTCGTAAATAGCGTTCCCGAGTGGTTCGTGAAAAACGTAAAACTAGAAGCTCCGGTGGCGCAAAGCGAGATAATGCTCGGTTGGAGTAAATTTGGCACCATTTACGTGCAAAGCAACACCGGTATCGCTTATTACGAGCTTTACAACATAGTTAAAAAGGTATTTTTCGTGCTTTTCGTGATGTCGCTATCAGCTCTGCTTATTAGCTATTTTGGCGTAAAGATAATTTTTATCCCGCTCAAAAAGGTTCAAAAGCAAGCCGAGGCCATACTGCAAAACAGTTTTATCTTGCAAGAAAAAATTCCTTTTACGCTAGATATTAGGCAGGTTGTGCTTGCGATGAACGTGATGATAACGCGCGTTAAGGACGTGTTTGAGCAAAGTGCTAAGACGCTAAGCAAATACGAAGAGCTACTTTATAAAGACGAAGAAACCGTACTTTTTAACAGAAGGTATTTACAAAATAACTTTAAGGATTATATTTCAAGCGAGGAGTATTCAAGCGGCGCCGCATCGATGATAACTTGCAAAGATTTGCGAGATCTAAAACAAGAGATCGGCTTTAATGCGCAGCAAAAGCTTATAAAAACCATCGCGTCGGTAATATCCCAAAATGCTATAGGCATGCTACGAGCCAGGCTAAACGACGATGATTTTATGACCGTAGCCGCAAATTTAACGACGCAAAACGTCAAAGCCATAACCGATAAAATTTTACTAACGATACAAGAAGAATTTATCAAATTTAACGTAGATATGGACAAGCATCCGGTCTTTGCCGCAATCGTGCCTTATGGGCCAAAAACCTCGCTAAAAGACGTGCTCATAACAGCCGATATCACGCTAGCAAGAGCTAAAGAGGGCTCAAATTTCTCCTCCCTGATCTACAAGAGCGACAAAGAGATCATGCTAGGAAAAGAGGAGTACAAAGAGCTCATCGAAACCTCTCTTAAAAACGGTATGTTTAAATTTGCCGGACAAAAAGTAGCGTCAAATTTTGCCGAAATAGCGCACTGCGAGCTGTTTATTAGACTCGTCGACGGCGAGGGTAGATGGCAGACGGCGAGCTACTTTATGCCGATGGTAAACGAGCTAAAGATGGCGGTGGATATCGACCTTTACGTTTTAAACAAATTTGCCGATATGCTAAGAGATGGCAAGCTTAAAAATATGCAATACGCGCTAAATTTGGGCAAGGATATCTTAAACTCTACTCAGCACTTTACCGAGCTTGAAAATGCGCTCAAAAAGATAAGACGATACGCGCCCGCTAAAATTTTCATCGAGATCCCGAACAAAGACGACATCGATGTGGCTGTACTTGACGGACTTCATCAGAGATTGCGCGCGCTTGGCTTTGGTTTTGGACTCGATCACTTCGGATTTGACGCGAAAAGTATCGAAAGGCTTAATGCCGTTAGTCCTGATTACGTCAAAATCCCGGTGGCAAATTTGATAGACTTTTTAGGCGAGAGAACGTCCGAGCAAAGAAGCTCATTTGAAGCGATGATGAGAAGTAAGGGCGTAAAAATCATAGCTATGGGCGTAGAAAACGAAGAGCAAGAAAAGAGACTGCATACCCTAGAAATCGACTATTTGCAGGGTATTTTCATATCTCAAATAGAAAATATCGGATAAAAAATGCAAGAAAAGAAAAACGACGAACTGCTTGATTGTTTGGTGATATTTACCAAGCTGCACAACAACCCATACACTGCCGATGCGCTGGTGGCAGGGCTACCGACGAACGAAAACGAAGATATCGAGCTTTTTTCGCTTAACGGCTCGAAATCGCTTTTTACTAGAGCGGCTGCTAGAGCAGGGTTTGTTTCAAGTTTAGTAAATAAGCGGATCGAGGACATCTCGCCTTTGGTGCTGCCTTGCATCCTGCTTTTGCGCGGCAAAAAGGCTTGCATATTAGAGAGTTTTGAAGGCAAAATGCACGCTAAAATCATAACTCCCGATATGCCAAACGGCTCAAATTTGATAGAGATCGAAAAGCTAAAAGAGGAGTATCTGGGCTATAGCTATCTGCTAAAGCGCGAGTTTATCCCCGAGGATAATAAGCCAAATTTGATAGATACGAAAACTAGCCACTGGTTTTGGGGTACGCTAAAGCGCTCGAGGAAAATCTACATCGACGTTATAGTAGCTAGTATAGTGATAAATTTATTCGTTTTAGCCAGTCCGCTTTTTACGATGAACGTCTATGACCGCGTCGTGCCAAATAACGCCGTAGAGACACTTTGGGTGCTAGCTCTTGGCGTGGGGGTGGTTTATTTTATCGATCTGTTTTTAAAATTTATACGCACATATTTTTTAGACGTCGCGGGCAAGAAAAGCGATATCATCATGAGCTCGCTACTTTTTGAGCGGGTTATGGATATAAAGCTCTCCGTCAAACCAAAATCGGTCGGTTCGTTTGCCAACAACCTGCGCGAATTTGACACGGTTAGAAATTTTTTCACTTCGAGCACTTTGGCTGTTCTCATCGACCTGCCGTTTGCGATTCTGTTTTTGCTGATTACTTATTTTATCGCCGGCTATTTGGTGGTCGTGCCGCTATTTTTTATGGCGGCCGTGCTTTGCTACACGCTTTTTATCAAAAATCCGCTCCAAACCAGCATAAAAAGCACATTTGAGGCTAGCGCGAAGAAAAACGGAATCTTGATCGAGACGCTAAACGGCCTTGAGACGATAAAAACCATGGGCGCGACTGGAAACGTGCAGTGGAACTGGGAAGAGGCCACCGGCGAGATAGCAAACAAAAGCATAAAATCAAAAATGATCTCGGCATCGATAAATACGGTTACGTCGTTTTTTGTGCAGCTAAATACGGTCGGCATCATCGTCTTTGGCGTCTATATGATACAAGACACCAAGCTCACGATGGGCGGACTTATCGCGGCCGTGATGCTTAGCTCGCGCGCTATCGCTCCGATGGGGCAGTTTGCGAGCCTGCTGGCAAACTACGAGCAGACCAAAACTGCCTACGAGAGCCTAAAGAAGATAATGGAGATGCCAGTCGAGCGTCCTGAGGGTAAAAAATTCGTCCGCAGAAATACATTTAACGGCAAGATCGAGTTTAAAAACGTATGCTTTACCTATCCGGAAAGCACCAAAGCATCGCTAGATAGGGTAAATTTTACTATAAATGCAGGAGAAAAGGTAGGCATTATCGGTAGAAACGGTTCTGGAAAAACCACTATCGAAAAGCTTATTTTGGGGCTTTATTCGCCGACCGAGGGATCGATCCTGATAGACGGCATCGATATAAATCAGATCGACCCGGCCGACTTGCGCCGAAATATCGGCTACGTCCCGCAAGACGTGGTTTTGTTTAAAGGTACGGTAAGAGGCAACATCGTCTACAAAGCCCCGCACGTCGATGATATGCAGATCATCCGTGCGGCAAAGGTTAGCGGCGTAGACGAATACGTAGACGCGCATCCGCTAGGCTTTGATATGCCGGTACATGAGCGCGGCGAGGGCATAAGCGGCGGACAGCGTCAAGCTATCGCCGTAGCGCGTGCCTTTTTACTCGATAGTCCGATTATATTGCTCGACGAGCCGACAAATTCCCTGGATAGCAGCGTGGAAAATAAGCTAAAAAACAATCTCAAATTTAACACGAAAGATAAAACTATGCTGCTCATCACGCACAAAACGTCTCTGCTTGAGCTAGTAGATAGACTCATCGTCGTCGATAACGGCAAGATACTTCTAGACGGGCCGAGAGATGAAATTTTAGCTAAGCTTGGCGGAAAGTAGCGAGCATGGATAAGAAAAATTTAGAAATACAAGAAAACATCGGGCAAAATTTAGAAGCTTCGACTCAAAACATAAAAAAGATCATTCAGTCTAAAAACTATGACGCAAACGATCTTCGCTTTATGTCAAGCTTATCGGAGGCGGTGCTGGCTAAGGCGCCGTCGGGGTCTAGGAAAATTTTATACATCGTTGCTATAACCGTTTTTTGGCTCGTGGTTTGGGCGTCGTTTGCGCAGATAGACGAGATCACGCGCGGCAACGGCAAGATCATCCCGTCGGGCAAAAATCAGATCGTACAAAATTTGGAAGGCGGCATAATCGAGAAAATTTACGTTCGCACGGGCGATGAGGTAAAGAAAAATCAAATTTTGTTAAAAATCGACGACAAAAGCGTTTCTAGCGTCTATGGAGAATCCAAATTTAGACTAAACGAGCTGCAGGCAAAATACTTGCGCCTTTACGCCGAGTCAAACGACGAGGAATTTGATGCGAAAGAGACGGGAGATAAGGACTACGATCGATTCGTCGGATTTGAAAAGAGCCTTTATGATACGAATAAAGCGAGGCTAAGGGAGCAAATCGGCATCCTAGAGGAGCAGATAAAACAGCGCCAAAGCGAGCTAAAGGAGCTTGAGAGTAAGATCGACCAGACTCAAAGCAGCTACAATCTGCTACAAAAAGAGAAGCAGATAACCGAGCCGCTATTTAGAAAAGGGCTTGTGAGCGAGGTTGAGTACCTGCAGCTTCAAAGACGCGTAAATGACCTAAGGGGCGAGCTAAGCGCGGCAAAACTCTCTATTCCTAGAGTGCAGTCTACGATAAAAGAGGTGGAAAATAAAATAACCGAAGCCAAGCTTGCCTTTCAAAATAGCGCAAAGAAAGAATTTAACGAAGTTTCGGCTGAAATTTCTAGGCTAAACGAAAGCCAGGTAAATTTAAGCGACAAAGTAGAAAGAACGCTCGTGCGCTCGCCGGTGGATGGCATAGTAAGCAAGCTGATGGTAAATACCGTCTCTGGCGTCATAAAGCCGGGTATGGACATCGCCGAGATCGTCCCCGTCGAGGATAGCTTGATAGCCGAGGTAAAGGTAAAGCCTGCGGATGTGGCGTTTTTGCGACAAGGACTAAAAGCGATGGTTAAGCTTACCGCTTACGACTTCGCGATATACGGCGGACTAGAGGGTGAAGTGACGCAAATCTCAGCCGATACGGAAACAAACGAAAAAACTGGCGAGAGCTACTATCTAGTCAGAATAACGACCGAAAAAAACTACCTAGGAAGCGAAGATAGACCGCTTCGCATCAAGGTGGGCATGATAGCTAGTGCCGACATTATAACTGTCTCTTATACACATCTCCGAGCCCACGAGACTAGCGCTCATCT
>CAUUAH010000072.1:0-7820 GCA_963542985.1 uncultured Campylobacter sp.
AAGATCGTCGGCAGCGTCAGATGTGTATAAGAGACAGCTTTTATTATACTTAAAGATAATTACGTATTTGCCGCCGTTTTCTTTAAATAGTCCGCCGTTTACGAGCATTGCATTTATCCCCTCTTTTTCCTCGCCGCTACCGAATATAAACTCTCCCGGCGTCGTATCAAGCTCGATTTTGCCGCTAAAATTTATAGCAGTCGGGATATTTTCGAGCAGATTTTGAGTATCTACGCCGTCCGGATCGATAGAAATCTCAAAATTTGAGACATAACTCTTGCCTGCCGCATTTTTAAAATTTAAATTGTCAAATGTAAGTTTCGGCGCTCTTTTTATAAACTTATCAAGCGCTTGCATTATCGCCGCAAGCTGAGCTTCAGGCTCTCCCTTTGCGTTAATAATATCTTCAAACGCGCCTTTATCTAAATTTGAAAATTTCGTTTTGATCAAAAAGTCTTTAAATTCATATTTTGCATATTTTATTTTCTCTATAGTGCTCGTATCATCCTGCGTTAAAGTATCGCTTAGCACGGTTAGCTTGGAGTTGCTCGTTATCTTTCCGATCTGCAACGCCTCGGTGCCCGAAATGACGTCTATACCGCCAAGCTCAAATTTATAAGTGCTATTTACAAGCGCTTTAGAGATCATGTTCGGCTCGATCGGAGTTTCGTACTTCACGTCGTAGTCGATATTTTTGATTTTTATAGCGACGCCTTGTTTGCTAGCAAAGTCGATAAAATCATTTACGAAAGAGACCCCGGTTATTTTCTTTTCGCCGTTTATGTCAAAATTTAAAAACGATTTGGCGAGATTTAGCTTATTGCCATCTTGTTCTTTTTGCACTCCGACTAGCTCAAAGACGAATTTTTTATCTCCGCCCGAAGCGCCGTCCGCGTGAAATTTGATAGGTCTAGTCGTATCAAATATCTCTTTGATGAAATTTTTATACGGGTCGTTTAAAAACTCGGCATCGCCCGCAACCTCAAATTTACCCAGCAAACTATCAAATCCATGCGAGATATTCATGTCGATTTTTATCGCTAGATCCTCGGGTACACCGTACTCTTCGCCAAGAGAGACGAGCTCGTTTATGTAGTTTTTAGACAAAACCACGTCGTAGTTTGCGTGCGACTTTAGCAGATCGCCCTCAAATACGCTGTTTTTGACCTCCATACCGTTTGCTTTGATTAGGTTCAAAGCCTCGTTATATTTTTCCTCAACCTTGTTTGCGTTAAATTTTAGCCCGCCAAAAACCACGCCGGCTATAATCACAAATACAATGAGTAACTTTTTCATTCCGACCTTCCTTTCTTTTTCGTCGCTTGTTGTAGATATATCCAGATGAGCGTCAGTAGCGAAAACATCGCAACCGGCATCAGCCAGCCGTTTTCGCCCATAAAATCCCACGCCCGCTCAAACGCCTCGCCCGCCCAAAAGCTACCAAGCCCGAGCAAAATAGCCCAAGCTACCGCGCTAACGACGTTTATGACGCTAAATTTAGCAAACGAATACTTCGTAAGCCCGATAGCAAGCGGGATGAGAGTCTTTAGTCCGTAGATAAATTTTTTAAAAAATATTATTTTATTTCCGTGTTGCTTGAATAAAATTTGAGAGAAAGCAAGCTTGCGTTTATGTCTAGCCAGATACGGCATCACGGCCGCGCGGTTATACCTGCTGACGTAAAAAAGCAGCGTATCGCCGATAGCGTTAGCGGCCGCCGCCAGCACGATACTCACGGTTATGTCCATCTTGCCTAGATGGGCTAGCACACCGGCCGCGATAATAGCCACCATGCCGCCCCCAAGCGAATATAAAAACACTATCACGTACCCGTAGGTCGATAGCGAGGTTAGCATCTCTTGCAAATTTGGCCTTTAGTATTTCGATATAGCGCCCATTAGCGCGTTGTATCCGTAGCTATCGGTCTTTGGCGGCGTATCTCCGGTTTTAGCAAGTACCGCTCCGCCAAAGCTCGCTCCCGCGAAAAACCCGTCGTTGTCGGTGTAGGCGTAAATGTCACTGGTGAAGCTAAAATCGCTCACTTTCCCGTAAAATTTACCCGTATCGGCAAACGCAAACGATGCATCAGCGTTTATCGTGATCTTGGCGTCTTTTATATCGGCTACGAGGCTATCTTTTAGGATAAAGAGCACGAGCGCGCTATTTTCGTAACCTAGCTGCAATCCGATACTGCCGCCGCTAATGTCCACGATCATCATTTCGCTGGGCGCATACGGGTTTCCCACGAGCATCACGCCTTTGCCGTGCATACCGCCCAGCACGAAGCCGACTTTAGTAATGCTCGGAAAGATAACGACCGCTTTTGCGTTTTGAAGCAGAGCCTTAACCGGCGCATCGGGGTTTTTACGCATCGTCTTTGTAAAAGAATTTGACGCGTTTAGCACGAGCTCGTCATTTGCGCCGAGCGCTAAAACGCAAAAAATCGCTAGTAAAATTTTTCTCATTTTCTACCTAAATTTGACCTATTTCGCCATTTCTATAGCTCTAGTTTCGCGAATCACGTTTACTTTGATCTCGCCCGGATATTGCACCTTGCTCTCGATCTCGGCGGCGATTTCTTTAGCTACGAGCACCGCTTCGTCGTCGTTTATGAGCTTGGCGTTTGCGATGACGCGGATCTCGCGACCGGCGTTTATCGCGTATGCTTGCTTGATGCCTTCTTTACTTTTTGCGATGTTTTCTATCTCTTCGACGCGTTTTAGGAAGCTCTCAAGCACCTCTCTACGCGCTCCCGGGCGAGCCGCACTCAGAGCGTCCGCAGCGCAAACGGCGGCGCTTTCTACGCTAGTTGCCTCCTCGTGTCCGTGGTGGGCGTAGATGGCGTTTATGACGACGGGGTGTTCTTTGTAGCGTTTGCAAATTTCGGCGCCCAAATCGACGTGGCTGCCCTCAAATTCATGCGTCAAAGCCTTACCGATATCGTGTAGCAAGCCTGCCCTTTTGGCCAGCTTTTCGTCCCCTCCCGTTTCAGCCGCAATGATGCCGGCAAGATGGGCTACCTCGAGGCTATGTGCTAGGGCGTTTTGTCCGTAGCTGGCTCTAAATTTTAGCTTACCGATTAGTTTCATTATCTCGGGATGAATTTTGCTAAGGCCTAGGTCGATGACGATATTTTCGCCCTCCTCTAGGATCGAGGCTTCAAATTCTTCGCATACTTTTTTATGCAGATCTTCTATCCTTGCTGGCTGTATGCGGCCGTCTTGCACCAAAAGCTCTATCACGCGCGTCGCGATCGCCCTTCTATAGAGGTTAAAGCTGCTTAACGTGATAGCGTGAGGCATATCGTCGATGATGATATCTACGCCAAGAACCATTTCAAGTGTCTTAATATTGCGCCCCTCTTTGCCGATTATGCGGCCTTTTAGCTCGTCGTTTTTGATATCTACGACGTTTATTAGGCGCTCGGCGGCAAATTCCCCCGCAAACCTAGACGTAGCTTGCGCCAGGATATAATTCACGCGTTTTTTAGCCTCGCGTTTAGCCTCTTCTTCGTGTTTTCGTACGATGTGAGCGATCTCGGCGCGGCTTTTTTCCTCTACTTTTTTTAGCACCTCTTCGCGCGCCTCTTCTTGCGTTAGGCCGGCGGCGTGTTCGAGTACTTTTAGCGCCTCTTGCAGCTTAGCTTGATAGCTTGCTTTTAGCCCGATTCCTTCCTCGTAGACGCTTTTTACTTCATTTCGGGATTTTTCTAGTTCAGCCTTGCTTTCGTTTAAAATTTCTTGCTCGTTTAGCAAGGTTTGCTCTTTTTTTCCGATCTCTTCAAATTTTTGAGTGTATTCTTTTTGCAGTTTTACGGTTTTGTCGTCGTATTTTTTCTTGGCTTCAAATTCAGCCTCTTGGACTTGTATTTTAGCGTCTTTTAGAGTACGCTCAGCCTCAAATTCTATCGCTTTAGCCTTTGCTTTAGCCTGCTCTAAAAATATATTGTAGTTAGCGTCGTTGATTTTTTTAGCGATGAGATAGCCTGCGCCAGCGCCCACCGCACCTGTTCCTAAGCCGATTAAAATCTCTATCATAGATTCCTCTTTTTACGTAAATTTTGCTCGGGGTCAGGTAAAAATCACAAGTAACGTCGTGATCTTCGGATATGATTTCATTTGTAAAATTGTCTAAAATTTCAACGAATATCAAGGTAGGTCGGTAAGGCAAATTTGCAAAAAATCTATCGTAAAAACCTTTACCGTGCCCTATGCGCGCCATATTTCCGTCCACCCCGAGAGTCGGAACTATAGCTACGTCTATACGCTTTTTAAATATCTTGGTACTTAGTGGCTCTTTTACGCCAAATTTCGTCCGAGATACAAGCGGTAGCCTGGATTTTACCATTTCTAAACTAATACCAAGCATAAACGGAACGAAAATTTCATACCTTTTGGCTAGCTCGCGCCTCAAAATGTAGCAATTTGGCTCATAAGAAAGTGGATTAAATATCAAAATCCGTCTCGCTTTAAGCTCGGTTAGCAAATTTAAAAGCGGTTTAAACATCTTATAGTGTTTCGCTCGCGCCGAAAATTGAACCTCTTTTTTCAAAATCCGTTTCGCGTCGCGCCTGAACTCTTCTTTTATCAAATTTAACGCTCGTTTCATAAATTTTATGTATAATTCAAGCCTAAAATCAATCTTAGACAGGAATTATTAAATGAAAATAAATCTTTTGATTATACCATTTTTGGCACTATTTTTAAGCGGTTGCGACAATGAAAATAAAAGCGACACGAACAAAACTAGCGACGCAACGACGACAACAACCACGTCCGCTCCGAGTCAAAGCCAAAGCGCAAGCGCAAACATAGAAGCGCCTTTTGAGCTAACGCTAATGGACGATAGCAAGATGACTCTACAAAAATTTGACAAAGGCTTTAAAGTCGAGGGTAACGACGAGGCGATTTTGTTTAACTTTTTTGCCACTTGGTGTCCGCCGTGCAAGGCAGAAATCCCGCATCTAAACAACCTAAGCGATAAATTTAAAGGCAAGCTAAAAATCGTAAGCGTACTTATGGAAGATAAATCAAAAGACGAAATAGACGCATTTATGAAGAAATTTAAAATAAATTTCGGCATTAGCTACGGCGAAAACAACTTCCTCTTCGCAAAGGCTCTAGGCGGAGTCGTAGGTATCCCGTACATGGTGCTTTATAAACCAAACGGCGAATACGCTACGCACTACGTCGGACTCGTGCCAGAAGAGATGCTAGAAAGCGATATAAATAAGGTGATCAACTAATGTTTGGATTTTTAAAAAAGGGCCTTGATAAGACGCTCGCGGCGATCCGCTCGTCAAAACCAGCCGACAAAAAAATCTCAAAGGAAATTTTAGAAGAGATCCTGCTCGAAGCCGACATCGCCTACGAGATCGTCGAGGAGGTCCTCTACTACCTACCGCCGCAAAACGAAGTAAAAAAAGACGACCTAAAGCGACTTTTAAATACCTATTTCATATATGAAAACGAGCGCGAGGCAAAAAGCGGAAAGCCTTTTGTGGAGCTGATTTTGGGCGTAAACGGAGCTGGCAAAACGACCACGATCGCAAAGCTTGCGAATTTATATAAAAATGAAGGCAAAAGTGTTATTTTAGGCGCTTGCGATACATTTAGAGCCGGTGCCATCGAGCAGCTACGCCAGTGGGCGATCAGGACGGACGTTCCTATCGTCGCTACGCAGCAGGGTCACGATCCATCTGCAGTCGCCTTTGACACGATCAGCTCGGCTGTTGCCAAAAATCTCGACAACGTCATCCTAGACACCGCCGGCCGCCTGCAAAATCAAACTAATTTAGCCAATGAGCTAAGCAAGATCGTGCGCATCGCAGACAGAGCCTATGCAGGCGCGCCACACCGCAAGATCCTGATCCTCGACGGCACTCAGGGTAATGCTGGCCTCGCTCAAGCAAAGGCCTTTAACGATATCGTGAGCCTTGACGGCGTCATCATCACTAAGCTTGATGGGACCCCAAAAGGCGGAGCGCTTTTTGGCGTCGCGCGCGAGCTAGAGCTGCCGATACTCTACATCGGCACCGGCGAGACGATTAACGATCTAGTCAAATTTGACCCGCATGATTTCGTAGATACTATCGTGGATGAAATTTACGCCTAAATCTTGGGCGTAAATTTTAGCTTTTTAAATTTATCCCTCCACTTAAATTTGCAAATTTTATATACAATAACCGCACTTAAGGCAATCTACTAAAAGGCATAAAAATGACTGTACAAGAGTACGAGGCTAAATTTAGCGAGGATGATGCGCCCGGCTGGGACGCGATAGCGCGCTAGAAAAGATCTACGATCCCACAAAACGAGCGTCACTATTCGCCGAAGCTACATGCGAGTCTGGGCAGGGAGGATTACCTAGACGGCATTAGTGTATTTGACCCTGCAGAAGGCACACCACACCACCATCTCGTGAGCTTTGGCATGAGCGAGCTTTACTATAATCCCCAAAGCTCTCAGAATGAATTTAGCGGCTGGGGATTTGAGTTTAGTATGCGCGTCGCTCCGTTTGCGGACGATCCTGACTTAGAGTCTGGCGACGGCTCAGTAGTCCCGCATGAGCCTTTTTGGACGATATCTCTTATGCAAAATCTCGCCAAATACGTCTATAACAGCAAAAAATGGTTCGAGGCTTATCATTTTATCCCAACTAATTCTCCTCTGCGCCTTAATACCGATACTAAACCAGTAGGCGTCGCCTTCGCGCCAGATCCAGTGCTAGGCGGCATAGATACGCCAAACGGCAGAGTCGAGTTCCTCCAGATGGTCGGCATTACGCAGCGCGAGCTAGACTGGCTATACGAGGACCCGACTACGCAGCGCGTAGAGCAGCTCATAGATATGATGCGCAAGGACAATCCTCTGCTAATCACCGACCTAAAGCGCGCGAAAGAATATATTTAATTAATTAAAGCAAGGCTGGCTGGGTAAATTTAACCCTGCCGGCAAGCAAGCTCGCTAGAAATTTATCAGTTAAATATATTTTTTATCGTTTTTGCGACCATTTTCTAACATTAACACATTTAGCAAATTTTCACTCACGTACACTACATAAAAAACGCGCTCACCCGAGTCCGCTCGCACCAAACACGTACAAAATCCGCCGCTGCCAAACATCGCCTCACCGCTAGATTTAAATTCAAAATAGCACTCGTAAAGCTTTACTAAGTTTTCAAATTGTAAATTTAACCGCTCGCTTATCTCGTATTTTTCTCTTACTTCGCGGATTAGTCGCTCGTAGCGTGTGTGCTCTATCAAGCAACCCTCAGGGAAATGGTGCGCACCCCAGTCTAGCGCACCTAATAGCATACAAAAGTATAGCTCCACAGTTCGCGCACCACAGCGTTCATGGCATTATACGCGCTTGCAGTTCGGTGCCGTTTTGCAGCGGCGCAAACACCGTTTCTACGCCGACGCCGTCAGGCATAAAGCACTGAAAAAGTCCGTAAAACTTATCCTGCAGATCTATCTCTTTGCAATCTAAAACAAGATCCAGTCCTGTAGCCTCGTCAATGCGGCGCGCGTACTCGAAATTCGTCATTTTTCTCCCAAATTTGGGTTAAATTTTGGCCATTATACCTTAAAGGGTCTCAAATTTTTGTTTGCAAATTGATATAATTCATTTCAAAATGGCAGTCGAATATGGCGTAAATTTAGCATAAGTGCCAACCTTAAGCATGGCTTTCTAAATGCCGTAAGTAAATTTAGCAACCGTTGCAGTATAAAAAACATAGGCAAACTTACGGCTACTACTTGGTTGCGGATACTTTGCACGATGTACAATTTCTAGTTCTGTCTCTTATACACATCTGA
>CAUUAH010000073.1:0-7738 GCA_963542985.1 uncultured Campylobacter sp.
GATGAGCGCTAGTCTCGTGGGCTCGGAGATGTGTATAAGAGACAGGCCTAGATCTTGGCGTGACGCAGATAAATCAAACCCAGCTCGTCATCTCCTCGATGTTTGCGGGCTTTGCCGTAGGACAGATATTTTACGGACCGCTTAGCGACTTTATCGGGCGACGAAACGCTGTGCTGCTCGCGCTTGCGATATTTACGGCAAGCTCATTTATTTCGGTCGTCACGAGCGATTTTACTGCGCTTTTGGCGAGCAGATTTTTCCAGGGACTAGGCGCTGCGGGCCCTAGGATCATCGCGATGGCGCTTATCCGCGATCTTTACGAGGGGCGCGCGATGGCTCGCGTGATGAGCTTTATCGCAGCAGTTTTTATCATCGTGCCGGCACTTGCCCCGATTATCGGCGGTTTTATTTTTAAAATTTATAGTTGGCGTAGCATATTTTTGATGCTTACTTTTATGGGGCTTGCGTGCCTAGCGTGGTTTGGACTGCGTCAGAGTGAGACTCTACCCGCACAAAACCGCAATAAATTTAGCCTAAATTTGATAAAAGCCGAAGCCGCGCAGGTCGTGAAAAATAGGCGCACCGCAGGCTATACGATCGTTTTGGGGCTGATTTTTGGGATGTTTTTGAGCTATATCAGCACCGCCCAGCAGATTTTCGAGGTGAGTTACAAGCTGGGCGACGAGTTTCCTATATATTTTGCGATAAACGCCCTAGCTCTGGGCGCCGCGTCGATGATAAACGCAAAGCTCGTGATGATCTACGGCATGCGCTACCTAAGCATGCGCGCTATGGGGGCTTTTTGCGTTATCGCGGTCGCGTTTTTGCCCGTCGTCGTCGCGTATGACGGAGTGCCGCCGCTGTGGACTTTTATGGCGTTTTGCATGAGTAGCTTTTTTTGCGTGAGTATACTTTTTGGCAACCTAAACGCGATGGCGATGGAGCCAATGGGCAAGATCGCTGGCATGGCGGCCGCGCTGATCGGCTCGGTTTCGACATTTATCTCGCTTCCTATCGGCGTCGCGACCGGGCAGCTATTTGAGGGCACGCTACTGCCGATGGTTGCGAACTTTGCGCTTATCGGAGCGGCAGCGTTTGCGCTGCTTTACAAGACTTCAAAGATTTCTGATGAGTAAAAAACTAGCCTAGTTTTATCAAATTTGAGCAGCAAATTTGACTACGTTTAAATAACCCCGCCGTCCGCAAAAGAACCTTATAAAGCAAATTTACGCTATCATTGCGCAAATTTAAAGGCAAAATATGAAACCCAAATATAACTTTTTCAAAAACTCCAAATTTGCATTCGAGGGGCTTGCTGCGATGCTAAAAAACGAGGCGGCGTTTCGCACTGAGCTTTGCGTCATCGTCCCGCTCGCAGTAGTTTCGCTATTTTTACCGGTTTCTGCGACGCAGCACGCGCTACTGATCGCCGTTTTTGGCCTCGTTTTGATCTGCGAGTGCCTAAATACCGCGATCGAAGCGGTCGTAGATCTTGTTTCGCCAGACTTTCACCCGCTAGCTAAAATCGCCAAAGACTGTGCCTCAGCTGCCGTTTGTCTTTCTATCGGCACAGCTGCGATAACTTGGGCGTGGGCTATTTTTTCGCTAATCTTTTAAGAGCAGGGTAAAATTTGACGGCAAAAACGGTAGCGACTTTGCGCTAGTCGGGCCTTAAATTTGCGCCGAATTTTATTGGTGGCTTAAAAAGCAAGCTACGCCGCCAAATCTCAAAAATCCGTCGTTTGGCTAGCCGGGCGCGTAAAATTTATAAAAATACGGCTAAATTTAACCGAAAAACTGCGCAAACGCGCCGCCGTCTGCAAAACCAGCAAGAAAGCAAGCTGCGAAAATTTAACCCGTCTGGCGCCAAAATCGCGCCGAATGACTAAAGCTTTAAGCTTTTTTTGGATAAAGTTTCACTCTTATTATCAGTTTAGGAAAACTATGAAGCTACATATTTCTTGGTTTAAATTTACGCTTTTAAACGCCGTTTTTATCGCCGCGCTAAATTTCGGGCTGTTTAATTTTATTTACTCAAGGCTTAGCTTTGAAGCTCATCCGCTGACGGCCGCAAGCCTGCCGGTTATATATTTTTCGCTGCTTTGCGCACTGTTTTCGCTCGTTTTTTTGCCCTATCTAGCTAAACCCGTTAGTATCGCAGCGATTGCTATTACGTGCGGAAGTAGCTACTTCATGCAAAGCTACGGTATCATAATCGATAGCGAAATGATAAGAAACGTCGCGCAAACGGACGCGGGCGAGATATTAAGCTTTTTAAATCCAAAACTCGTTTGCTACATGCTATTTTTGGGCGTTTTGCCCTGCCTTTTGGTTGCGTTTACGAGGATCGAGTACGGCGGCGCAAAGCGGCATCTAAAGGTCAAATTTACAGCATTTGCGGGCTTTTTAGCGCTCGCGGCGGCGCTATTTTTACCTCAGACTAAGTCCATAATCCCGTTTTTTCGCGAAAATAGCTTCATCAGAGCCTACAACCTGCCGTTTTATCCGATTTACGCGGCGCAAAAATACGTAAAACTAGAGTTTTTCAAGCCCGAATTTAAACAAATCGGTCTAGACGCGGCTATGAAACCTAGCGGCGAGCGGCGCCTGATGGTGCTAATCGTCGGCGAAACGGCGCGCGCGAAAAACTATTCGCTAGGCGGCTACGCCAAAAACGACACGAATTTTTACACGAAAAATGAGCCAAATTTAGTCTATTTCAGCGACGCTCGCTCGTGCGGAACGGCGACGGCGGTCTCGCTGCCCTGCTTGTTTTCAAAATCGACAAGAAGCGAATACAGCAGCAAAGAATTCAGCGAAAACGCGCTTGATATCTTAAAACGCGTCGGCGTCAAGGTCGTGTGGCTAGGCAACAACTCGGGCAAGTGCAAGGGCGTTTGCGGCCGCTTGGACGCCGGCGACGTCGAGTACTTTGACGCAGGATACGATACGAATATGCTACCTTCCTTCAAAAAACGCCTCGAAAATCTCGCGCAAAACGAGATCATCGTCCTACACCTGCAAGGCTCGCACGGCCCGGCATATCACGCCCGCTATCCGAGCGAATTTCGCAAATTTACCCCGACTTGCGACACGAGCGAGCTTAGCTCCTGCGAGAACGAGAGCATCGTAAATACCTACGATAACACGCTGCTTTTTACGGATTTTTTTATTGACGAGGTGATAAAGGCGGTCAAGGATGCGGGCGGCGATAAAAGCGCGGTTTGGTACTTCTCCGATCACGGCGAGAGCCTAGGCGAAAACGGCATCTACCTGCACGGCATGCCCTACGCCATCGCGCCCGAGACGCAAAAGCACATCCCGATGATGGCGTATACGAACAATGAAGCCACGCTAGCTCGTCTGCGCGCGCAAAAAGACGACGCCGTCTCGCACGATAATGTTTTTAGTTCGTTGCTGGGGTTTTTTGGAGTAGAGACAAGAGAATATGATAAAAAACTAGACATCTTTAATTAAGTAATTTTGGCGGCTTGTCTTTTTCTGCCATACGTCGTTAGTGGCTCAGTCGGCTTCAGTCACGTATTATATATACGCTCCCTCGCCTCGTTCGCCACTGCCTCGTCTGACGAAAAAATACGGCGCCTTGACTTCTTATATTCAAATTTGAAGCTGAAATTTACAAATTTAACTGTAAATTTGGAAGTAAAGCAACAAGGCGAAGTATCGCGAGATGATTTTTCGAGTTTTGAAGCAAAATTGAGCGTGCGCTAGGCATATAGCCTGCGGAGCGAAAATTTTGCAAAATCTCGGAAAAGCGCTCGCGAGACAAGCCGCAAATAGCAAAAATCAATCTCTTTGCCAGATTATTTTCCCCCCAAACCCCAACGCATTATGCGTAAATTTAATCCAGCTCAGGCTCAAAGCATAAAGGCTCGGGTTCATCGCCAAAGCGTAAGGAAAGCGAGCGAAGTAAATTTTGCTTTGCTGCGCGGTCGCGGGAGCGGCTATGGCGCGAAACTGCACGCCCTCTATCTTGCCCACCACCTTCGTATCAAGCGCGACGGTGCCTGCTACGCCAGGCTCTGCTAAAAATGCCTTCACGTGAGCGCTATCCTTGCCGCCTGCAACGATAAAGGCCAAATTTTCCTCGTCAAAGGCGTAAAAGCAGCTCGCGCAGTATGGCTTGCCATCATCTAAAACAGCAAGGCTAAGTAGGTGCATCTTGCGGATAAATTTTAAAATTTTCTCGTCCATTTCGTCCGCCTTAAGCGCTAAAAATTTGAGCCAAATTTGCCGAAACCCAGCTAAAATTTAGCGCCAAAAAGCAAGCTAAAACTAGCCAAAAAACAAATATAAAAAGCTCTATTTTGACAAATTTAGCTCCCGCTTTTTCGCGTTTAAATAAAGCCGTCACAAGCCCCGCCGCAAAGCCGCCGATAAAGCTAAAATAGTGCACAGCCGCGGGCTTAACAAAGCTTGGTAGTTTGCCCGCAAAAAATAGCGAAAATATCGTAAGCGAGATCAAATTTGCCAGTAAAAAATAAAACGCGACGACGGGAATTTGCGGGAAAAATCCGTGCAAAACAAAGCTCAAAACGGTCGCGCTAATGAGCAAAAATACGCGCGTGGCAAAACAGCACATTTTCATCCTTTTTTGCGTGATTTTAGCGCAAGGGGTATTAAGAAAAAAGAAATTTGGCCGATATAAAGCCAAAAGGACGACAAATCATGAAACTACAAAACTACCAAAGCGCGAGCCTAAACAGCTTTGATTTTAGCTTTAAAACCAGCAGCGGCGACGAGATAAATCTAAAAATGTACGACAACAAAACCGTAGACTACGCTAGCGCCAAAACAGCTGGCGCATCGGTATCCGCACTCACTCTCACGCACGAGTACGGCTATAGCTTTTCATATAAAGGCGACGGTCTGGACGCGCGCGATAAAGAAGAGCTCGCAATCGCTCTAGAAAAAATAGCACCTAGCATAGATAAATTTATGAAAAACGTCAAAGAGGGCGAGGATCCGATTTTTTCGCGCGTGACAAATCTCGCAAACTCCCTTCGCAAAGAGCTTCCGAAGGTAAAAGACGCAAATCATAAAAATTTTATCGCGGACGGTACGCTAAAGCTTTTTGATAGGCTGATGGAACAAAATAAAGCGGACGCCAAGCTACTTCAAAACTCCAAAAAGCTCTTTGACGAGCTCATTTCTCAGCTAGATAGCTTTAAATTTTACGTTTAGTTCGCGGTTTAAAATTTTCGCTATAATTCATAAATTTTAAAAATAGGAAAATTTATGAACGCGAATGAAAAAATCACCCAAATGCTAAATCTCCAGCAGAGCCTAAACGACGATACAAACGGCATCGGCTGGGAAAACGGCATAAACAAAAACGGCAAACTCATCAGCTGGAAACGCTGCATATATATGGAGTGCGCCGAGCTCATAGATAGCTTTGCCTGGAAACACTGGAAAAGCATAAACGCGCCGACCAATGAAGACAATCTGCGCGTCGAGGTCGTGGATATCTGGCACTTTTTGATGAGTTTGATGCTTGAGCAGTACAAGCTAAATAACCTCGGCGACATCGCAAAGCTTTCAAGCGACATCTGCGCTAGCAGCGGCTTTGAGGCGTTTTGCCGCGAGCCGTTTAACGTCGCCGAAGAGAACATCTACGAGATCATAAACGACGTCGAAATGCTCATAAATAAGTGCTCGGGCTTTGAGTATTCGCTCTTTGATCTGCTTAAAATTTACTTCTCGATGAGCCTAAAATGCGGCGTAAATTTAAGCTCGCTTTACGAGTGCTACGTCGGCAAAAACGTCCTAAATCGCTTCCGCCAAGACCACGGCTACAAAGAGGGAGTGTATAAAAAGGTCTGGAACGGCAAGGAAGATAACGCCGTGATGAACGAGATCCTCGCTCGCGGGCTAAAAAGCGTGGACGAGATCTACGCCGCGCTCGAGGCCGAGTACAAGTCGGTAAAATAAAATTTGCGGGCTAAATTTGCGCTTAGGTCGTTAAATTTAGCCAAAATTTTTGCGATTTAACTTAGCAGTTTAGGTCGCGGGCGTTTAAATTTGGGCACGGTTTAGCTGTACTCGTAAAAACTTGCCGTTTAGACCGCAAAAATTTACGCCGATAGCAAGCTTGCGCGCCACCAAAAAGCGGGCCAAATTTGATAAATTTAACTAAATTTGCAGCCGAATTTAAATCGGTCAAATTTAGCCGCGAAGTCTATGCTCGCGTTAAATTTGCGCGCCATTGGAAACATTCGTCGCGCCGCTTTGCGCAAAGCAAAAAATGCGTGTCAAATTTAAAAAGCCGTCGCATCCAAACGTCCTTTTTGCCGCCAAACGGCATAAATTTAAATAAAATGGAGATTCATTGTTCGCTGATATTTTACGTCTTTCGATAAAGGACCTTTTCACGCCCAAATTTATCGCGCTCTCTATCCTGCCGCTCGTTTTTTCCGCGCTTATCATCGCAGCGATCGCGATGTTTGGCGGCCGCGAGCTATACGAAGCGCTAAACGCAGCCGTATCGGGCGACTCAGGCGCGCTAGCCGAGTATCCGATGGCGGCTAAAATCCTTAGCCTAGGCATCGCAAAATGGCTCATCGGCGCGATATTTTACGCCGTCGGCGCCTATCTGGTCGTGATACTTTCGGTTTTTTGCGCGCTCGCGGTTGCGGGCTTTCTAACTCCGACGATCACCCGCGAGATAAACCGCAGACACTACCGCGTGGACGAGTCGCAGCTAGCAAATATCAGCCTAACTCGCCAAACGGCTCTCATGGGTCAAATTTTGCTCAAATTTTTCCTGATCGCGCTTATTTGCGTGCCGATTTTGGCCGTGCCCGCACTAAATTTCCTCGCCCTGCACCCGGCATTTTTTTATCTTTATTATTCGCTGCTTTTCATCGACGTCGCGCCAAACGCCCTCTCGCGGCACAAATTCGAGCTTTATTTGCTTGATTACGGCGGATACAAATTTAAAGCCGCCGCGCTGTGCTTTTATCTACTTTGTTTGGTGCCTATTTTTGGGCTTTTCTTGCAGGTTTTTTTCATTATTTACTTTTCGCATTTTTTCTTTTTACGCGAGACTTCGCGCTTGACGTAAATCATTTCAAATCAGCGAAAAAATAAATAAAATAAGCCGAAATTTTTAAAAAAGGAAAACAAATGAGAACTGAAAATATCGTAGTTTGCAACGTCTGCGGACAAAAAAGTACGGAAAACGAAAACGCCGTATTTATCCGCGCTCACAAAAACGGCGAAGAGGTCGATATCTGCACGGCATGCATCCCTAGCGTCATCCACGGCTCGGGCCTAGTCGTTCGCAGCAACGACGAAATCAAAGAGGATATGTAATCAAATTTTAGCCCGCTTTGGGCTAAAATTTAATTTTTTACTATTCTAACTCACCCAAAATTACTACAGCATTTTTAAATTTATCGCTTTAAATAGACTAAAAACAAGCCTACAAGGTTAATCCATATTTGCAGTAAGCTCAAATTTATCTAATAAATTTAACGAAACCGACCGCAAATTTGCCGATAAATTTCAAATTTAACTAAAGCTCGTCCAAATACGCAAAATCGCGCCGCCGTAAATTTAAATCTCCTAAATTTAACATAGTCCCGCCAAAGCCGATCAAAATCTCTGCTAAAAGCTCAAACAAAACTACAACAAATTTATCAAAAAGTTACGTTTGATAAATTTAGTTTCTGTCTCTTATACACATCTCCGAGCCCACGAGACTAGCGCTCAT
>CAUUAH010000074.1:0-7658 GCA_963542985.1 uncultured Campylobacter sp.
ACGCGTAAGATCGTCGGCAGCGTCAGATGTGTATAAGAGACAGGCTCAAATTTGACGAAATAGCTTAAATTTGAGCCGATTTCGCGAGTGAGGCAACGTTTTTAAATTTAGAGTCGTTAAATTTAAGACGCCGTTTCCGCGCCTCAAATTTAAAACCAAATTTACGCCCCGCTCGCAAAAGCAAGGCGCGACTTTACTCAGTCCTCGTCCTCTTTTTGCTCGAATTTTCTGCGCACTTTGACGCTAGAGATGCTAGCGCCGTCCATCTTGCGAACCTCGTAGTAGCAGTTTTCATCCTCGATCTTGTCGCCCACGACAGGCAAGCGACCGATGAGATTAAAGACGTATCCGCCGATCGTTAGCTCCTCGGTCTCGTCGGCGAAGCTTATCCCCATCAGCTCTTCGACGCTCTCAAGGTCAAAGCGCCCCTGAAACTCGTAGATATTTTCGTTGATCTTTTTGTAGTGCGGGTCGGCGTCATCGTGCTCGTCGTTAAAGTCGCCTAGGATCTCTTCCATGATGTCTTCCATTGTAAGAAGCCCCGCCGTACCGCCGTATTCGTCAACGACTAGAGCGGCGGAGATTTGCTGCTTGTTCATCATCACGAGGATTTTAGATATCGAGAGGTTTTCGGGCACGATGACGAATTTGCGCACGATGCTGTCAAATTCGCGCTTTTTATTGCCCAGATCGATTTGCAAGATATCTCTGATATGGATCATGCCTAGTATCGTGTCCTTGCTGCCGTCGATGTACGGATAGCGCGTGTATTTGGAGTCAAAGATCACTTTGATGTTTTCTTCGTAGCTTTTTTGCTTATTTATGCAGACCATATCGCGGCGCGGAGTCATGATCTCTTTGGCAACCGTGTCGGAGAAATCGACCGCATTTTTGATGATCTCAGTCTCAAAGCTATCGAGAACGCCGCCTTTTAGACTCTCGCCCACGATGATTTTTATCTCCTCTTCGGAGTGGGCTAACTCGCTCTCTTTGGCGGGCTTGATGCCTAAAATTTTAAGCGAAACGCCTGCTAGAAAATCAAAAGTTTTGATCAAAGGCGAGAAAACAACCCAAAATACATGTAGCGGGCGCGCTATGGCCAGCACGGCTTTTTCAGATTTTGCGATGGCGACGGACTTTGGCACTAGCTCGCCTAGCACTACGTGCATGAGCGTGATCAGCGTAAACGCGATCGCAAACGCGACGGTATGGACTAATATATCGCTTAGATTAAAGTATGTTTTTAGCGGCTCCTCGATCAGTCTAGCGACCGCGGGTTCGCCGATCCAGCCCAGAGCTAGTGAGCTTAGCGTGATGCCTAGCTGCGTGGCGGAGAGGTACGTGTCGAGGTTGTTTGACATATCAAGCGCGGTTTTTGCGTTTGGCACTTTGTCCTTTGCAAGCTCCTCTAGGCGGCTCTTACGGACTTTGACGATGGAAAATTCTGATAAGACGAAAAAAGCGTTTAAAAATACGAAGAAGAACGCGAGAGCGATCATAAAAAGCGAGTCGGCGCTACTGGGGTGCAATTAAAATCCTTAAAAAATTAAAATGAAATGCGGCGATTATAGCAGAAAATCGGGAATTTTAAACTGAAAGCGCATTTTTGCCGCCGTCAGAGCGAGCGATAGCCGCGGAGGCTATTTTGCCGCGTTTTGGCGCTTTTGGCCTCATGCGAGCCCTGTTTTCCATTTAAATTTGAGTGCAAATTTGACCTCCGCGCTAAACTTGTAATACAAATATTGCTTATATTGTGCGCCGTTTGGCTCAAATTTGCGAAATTTATTTAAATTTGAGTCCAAATTTGACGCGCCAAGACCCGCGCCGCAAAAATGCTAGCGGTTAAATTTATAAAATTTGACCCAAATTTGCACCGTCAAATTTGACGCGTCAAATCCTAAAACTGCGGTTTGCCGCCGTTTGCCTTCGCGCCGTTTACGAAGTCGATCGCTATTTTTTGGCAGGCCTTTTTGTCCTTTTTTTCAAGACACAAAGCCTCAAGCTCCTCTTGACTCATACCTTTGTAATCAGCCACCGTTTTGGTCGTCCCGCCCATATAAAGCCACGCAAGAAACCCCAAAATAAACAGGATAAAAATTAGTCTCGCCACGCCCGCTCCTTTGCAAATTTATCTTAATAATACAGCCGATGGGGTTAAATTTAGCTTGATTTTGCGCCAAATTTGACAAGATGTGGCACTCAAATTTAAAAAATAGTCTCGCGGTAAAAATCGCCGCGAAACCCGGTAAAACGATGGCCGCGGCGTTGATAAATTTTACGCCGAACTCGCTAAATTATTTTACCTTTTTGCCGTTTTTATAGCTGGCAAAAATTTCGCTCGTACCGTCCTTTTTAAACGCAATCACATCGTAGTCCTCGACGATGCCGCCCTGCTCCATGCCAGGGCTTCCCAGCGGCATACCCGGTACCGAGATACCCACGACGTCGGCCGGTTTGGCGGCTAAAAGCGCCTTTATCTCTTCAGCCGGCACGTGCCCCTCTATAGCGTAACCTCCGACTATACCGGTGTGGCAGCTAGATAGCTCCGGCGGAACGCCGTATTTGTTTTTCGTTTCGATTATCGCGTTTGTTTTGTGTTCTACGATCTCAAAGCCGTTTTTCTTCATCACTTCGCCCCATTTACCGCAGCAACCGCAGTCCGGGCTTTTATAAACCTCGATCGTCTCGCCGCCCAGAGCCGCCGACGCAAGCGCTGAAAATAGCGCAAATCCCAAAACAGTCTTTTTCATTTTCATCCTTTGTAAAAAATTCGCCGGATTTTAACGTAATACGCATAACAGTAATCTAACGCGCGTAAATTTAGCGTGGTTTTGCTATACTTTGCGACTAAATCTCAAATTTAAAGGCAAATAGATGTTTTCGTCGTTTTTCGCGAATAAAAAATGGGCCGCGTGGGCGTATTTCGGGCTCGCGGCGCTGCTAATCTCGACCTACGCGCAAGTGCAGATGATAGTGCTCCTAAACAACTGGTACAAGGACTTTTACGATATCTTACAAAACGTCAAAGATCACACGATAGACGATTTTTGGACTTGCGTGCTTAGATTTGCCAAGATCGCCTTCCCGTACGTCCTGCTTGCGACGATGACGAACTATTTCACGCGCCTTTGGACGTTCAAGTGGCGCGAGGCGATGACGTTTGATTACATAAAATACTGGCGCAACGTCAAAACCGACATCGAAGGCAGCTCGCAACGTATCCAAGAGGACATCTACCGCTTTGCTAAAGTGGTGGAAAATTTAGGCTCGCAAGTAGCCGACGCCGTGATGACGCTCATCGCCTTTATACCGATACTTTGGGCGCTTAGCGGGCAGGTCGATATCCCGGTGCTTGGCAAAAGCGAAGGCTCGCTCGTGTGGATCGCACTAACGGTTAGCATCGGCGGACTAGCGATCTCGTGGTTTGTGGGTATCAAGCTACCGGGGCTTGAGTACAACAACCAAAAAGTAGAAGCCGCGTTTAGAAAAGAGCTCGTTTACGCCGAGGACGACAAGGCAAACTACGGCGCGCCTGAGAAACTCGAAGGGCTATTTCACGATCTAAAACGAAATTATTACAGACTATTTTTGCACTACGGATACTTTGATATCTGGAGATATATGTTTGGCCAAAGCATGGTCATCGTCCCGCTCATTGCGATGGGTCCTAGCGTGCTCGCGGGCACCATAACTCTGGGTGTGATGATGCAAGTCGTAAATGCCTTTAGCCAAGTGCGTGGATCGCTAGCGGTGTTTATGAACAACTGGACGGTCATCACGGAGCTGCGCTCTATCCATAAAAGGCTTAAGGAATTTGAGAAAAATATCGAGTATAAACGCGTTAGCCTGGATGAAAATTTACAAAGCAAGTCGGCGTAAATCAGGCTCTTTTAATTTAGCTTTTGATTACGCAGCAATTTGCCTTATTTGACTCGCGCCCATGCCGTGGGCCGCTCAAATTTAGCCTTGACACGGACGCAAATTTGACAAATTTGACGGCTCGCTCGGCTACAAATTCAGCAAATTAAACGAACTCGCGGCTTTCTTTAAATTTAGCGGCTTGCGGGCGGCGATCAAATTTGAGCTTGTGCAGCTACGTCAGAGCCGCGTCCGAGCCGACCAAACCGAGCCGCTAAAATTTGCAGAATTTGACCCAAATACTCAAAATGCGGATCCGTTTAAACCAGCCCAAACGGAGCAATTTACGCCGTCAAATTTCAAAAACGCAAATTTACCCGCCGTTTCTTTACAAATTTGCCGCCGTTAAGCCAAATTTAAACGCCTATTTACGAATTTATAGCTGTTTTAGCGGTATAATCGCCAAAATCTCGCAAAGGATGAAAGATGACGATAAGAAAAATTATTTTACTCGCCGTATTTACCGCGACGATGCTGACTGGCTGCTTCACCAGCTCCACTAGCGGCGGAGCGCTGGGTGAAAACAGACGCCAGATGTTTTTGGTGGGCGAGCAGGAGATGAACGAGGCCGCAGCCAAAGCCTACGTAGAGACGCTAAGCGGCGCGCGCAAAAAAGGCGCGCTAAACATCGATCCCGTGATGACAAAAAGAGTGCAAGACGTCGCCAAACGCCTGATCGCGCAGGTCGGGGCATTCAGAGAAGACGCGCTCAAGTGGAAATGGGAAGTAAACGTAATCGACGAAAACACGATAAACGCGTGGTGTATGCCTGGCGGCCGCATCGTCGTTTATAGCGGCATCATCAAAAATCTCTCGCTCACAAACGGCGAGCTAGCCGCCGTCATGGGGCACGAGATCGCGCACGCGCTGCGGGAGCATAGCCGCGAGCAGGCCAGCACGGATATGCTCAAAAACGTCGGCATTTTCGCCGTTTCTCAGGCTGCGGGACTAGGCGATCTAGCTACCGGCGCCATAAATATGGCCGCACAGTACACCATCTCGCTACCGTTTTCTCGTTCGCACGAGCGCGAGGCCGACCACATCGGCACGGAGCTGATGGCGCGCGCGGGCTACGATCCTAAAGAGGCGGTAAACGTCTGGGTCAAAATGTCGCAAAAAAGCGGCGGCAGCGTGCCTGAGATACTGAGCACCCACCCGTCCAGCCAAAGCCGTATAGCCGATCTACGCGAGGTCGCAGCCAAGCTTGAGCCGGTGTATCAGCAAGCTAAAAAGTAAAATTTAGCTAGCGTAACGGCTCTTTTTAAACGCTTGCTGTTAGCTGTTTGGGGTTACCGCGGACGTTTTAATATATTTTGCAAGGCGGATATATAAGCCGTAAAATCCGCCGCACGCTAAATTTGAACGATTATTTTAAATTTGCCGCTCAAACGGCGACTTTTTGATTTGATTTAAAAGCGGCAAATTTAACTGCATTTGGTTTTTATAGATTTTGGGTTAGCTGTTTTTTGTCGTAAATTTACCCTCGCATGCCGATAGTTGGCGTTAAATTTGCGATCACCGTCCATGTCAAATTTGCGCGCAAACCTGCTTTTTATCGCACTTTTTATTTGCGCAAAGCGACGTGCGGCGGGTACGGCGTTAATTAATCTCCCGCATCGCATCGAGCCGCTTTAAAAACAGTTCCACCTTACGTAGCTGCACCGCATCTAGCACCCTGCCTGAGTAAAAATACTCTACGCTGTTGCCGTTTGGATAGTAAATTTTGCCGCTGTCTCCGTCGCACTCTTCTGCGCCCCGCTCGTCGCCACAGCTTTCGTCGCCACCTTCCTTGCCTTGCTCGCCCTCGCCGCGCCCTTCCGAGCCCTGCTTGCTCTTGTCTTTTATGCTCTCGCCGCCTGCGCCTCGCCCTTCCTCGTCAAATTTACCGCCTTGCGCCGATGGATTCGCACCAAATTCTACGTCGCCGTCCGCGTTAAATTTAGCCACCCGCGAGGGCAAATCCTCGCCGTGCGCAAGCTTTAGCCCTCCGCCCAGCTCGCTTGCAAGGCGGTTTAGCGTGCCGTCGATACCGTCGATGATGCGCACGCGAGGCGGTAAAATTTCGCGCAAAACGTCCTTAAAATAGTTAAAATGTGTGCAACCCAGCACCAGCGAACCGAGGCGCGCAAGCTCAAATTTACCCAGTTCCTCTCGCAGATAGGCTCGAACCGCGGGCGAGTCAAACTCCAAATCCTGCGCAAACTCCACGAGGCGGGGTAGCGGCAAGCTCCACGTCTCGCACTCCAGCCGCCCCACGAGGCGCGCGAGCTTTTCGCCTGCGATCGTTAGCGGCGTGGCGATGAGCAGTGTCGGGCGCGCGCCGAAACTGTCCGCGGCGAGCTTGACGGCGGGCTCCATACCGATGACTGGCACGCTAAATGCGCCGCGAAGCTCCGAGATAGCCGCGCTCGTGGCGGTGTTGCAAGCAACGACGACCGCGTCCGCGCCGTGCGCGACCAAAAACCCCACCGCATCAAGGCTCAGCCGCACGATCTCGGCCCTGCTTTTCGTGCCGTAAGGGACGTGATCCTCGTCGGCAAAATACAAAAACTCCGCCCCGCCAAACCGCCGCAAAGCCTCGGCGAGCACGCTTAGCCCACCGATACCCGAGTCAAAAAACGCTATTTTCAAATCTTTATCCAAGGTTAAATTTAAAAAGAGATTATAACTCAAATTTGCGGCGATTTCGCCTTTGGGCGCAAATTTGCCTTTTAGGGCGGCTAGGTGCGCGCCTTTATCGACGTTCAAATTTGACGTTTTCGTTGCTATTTTTAATCAAATTTGACGTAAAATCGGTTAAATTTAACAAAAGGGCTCAAAATGCAAGAAAATCTCGCCGCCGCAAAATACGAAATCTCGCGCGCAGTCAAGGCCGATCTAGCCGCTATCACACGCATTTATAACGCAAGCGTTTTAGAGCGAAACGCCACGGCTACGCTGCACCCCGTGGACATAGAGGAGCGCGAAGCGTGGTTTGACGCGCACGAGGCGGCAAATCGCCCGATATACGTGCTACGCGAGATTTGCAAGGGAAATTTGACAAACAAAGACGGCGAAACCTTGGAGGCTAATTGCGAGAGAAAATTTGACTCGAAGGGCGAAAATTTGGGCGCGCAAAAGCTAGGCGTCGTAAACCAAAAAGGCGAAATCTTGGCCTGGGGTAGTCTTAGCGACTATCATCCGCGCGAGGGCTACCGCATCACGGCTGAGATCAGCGTCTACGTAGCGTCGGGCGCTCGCGGCAAGGGACTCGGCAGACGGCTAGTAAATTTTATGCTTGAAAGCGCGCCAAAATTTGGCGTCAAAAACGTCGTCGCGCTAATATTTTCCAGCAACACGGCAAGCCTAAATTTGTTTGCAAAATTCGGCTTTACGCGCTGGGGCGAGCTACCCGAAGTCTGCGATATGGGCGGCAAAATCGAGAGCCTGACGATACTAGGCAAGAAACTGGGGTAAATTAAATTTGATCCTGTAGATTAGAATACCCGCGCTTTTACCACGCTACATCTCAATCGCGCTACCAATAATTTCAGGTACCGCGCCGATTTTAACACTTAGCGGACTTAAATTTGCAACCTATGGTACCGATATAAATCACGCCGACAATGAAGCCAAATTTGGAGTAAATTTACCTCGGTAACGCGAGCGATAAGGTGAGCTATATACGTTATTTCACATTTATCAATAAAAATAAATAGCCAAAATTACTTCATAAATTTTATATAGGTTATCAGTTAGGC
>CAUUAH010000075.1:0-7635 GCA_963542985.1 uncultured Campylobacter sp.
TACACGCGTAAGATCGTCGGCAGCGTCAGATGTGTATAAGAGACAGGGGCACCTCGGCTCTGCGCGACGCTCCAAACGCCGGCGAGCTCATAAGTATGGCGCGCAAAGAGCTTGGGATAAATTTAAAGGTCGTTAGCGGTAAGGATGAAGCGACGTTTGGCGGAGTGGCGGCGTTAAATTTGCTTGAGCCGCTAGAGGAGTTCGTCACGCTTGATATCGGCGGAGGCTCTGCCGAGCTTGCGCTTGTTAGCGGCGGCAAGATAACTGATGCCGTGTCGCTAAATTTGGGTACGGTAAGGCTAAAGGAGCTATTTTTCGATAAGAAAAATTTAAACGCCGCAGAGCCCTTTATCAAAGAGGCGTTTAAAAGCTTGCCTAAAAACTTTAAAAGCAAAAATCTAGTCGCCATCGGAGGCAGCCTGCGCGCGATATCTTCGGCCATCATGTCAGCGCAAGATTATCCGCTAAAAACGGTGCATAACTTTGCCTACAAATTTCAAAACCACAAAAACTTCATCGAAAATCTTGCGCGAGCGAGCGTTCTTGAGCTTGGGAAATTTGGCATCAAAAAAGATCGCTTCGATACGATTAGAGAGGGCGCGCTCATATTTTTAGGTGCAGTGGATGCAGTGGGTGCGCAAAATATCTATACTAGCGGTGCGGGCTTTAGAGAGGGTGTATTTTTGAGCGATATCTTGCGTCCGACGCGTAAATTTCCACCGAATTTCAACCCGAGCGTGAGGAGTTTGCAGGATAGATTTTTGCTAGATGATAACAAGACGATCGTAAAATACGCAAAAGACCTCTTTGCAGCACTAGAGCCTTTGCATGGGCTTGATGGGCGCTACGAGAGCGAGCTGGCGGTGGCTGCTAGATTGCATAGCGTGGCGCAGTGTTTGGGATTTTACGGCGAGCACGCTAGCTCAGCATTTTTTGTGCTAAATGCCCTAAACTACGGCTTTTCGCATGCGCAAAAATGCCTAGTCGCCGCGATCATCGCACAAAACGGCAAGAAAAGCTCGAGCGAATTTGAGCGATTTAAAAACCTGCTACCGAGCGAAGACATCGTGCGCTGGCTGAGCTTTATCCTCGCGCTTGCTAAAAATTTAGACGCAAACTGCTCGCATAAAAAGCTGGAGTTTGAGTTTATCAACCATACTTTGCAAATTTACGGCGCTAAGGAGCTGTTTATGGCAAAGGAAAATATCAAAAAGATGACTAAACCGGATACTTTTGCGATCTGTTTTGCGTGAAATTTAATGGAGGAATTTGATGAAATTTGCGGTAAATTTCATCAAATTTTAAAAAGGCAAATTTAGTCTATACTTGCCTTATCCTTGTATGCGTCTAGCGTTTGGCGGTTTTCGATGTAGGCGTTTAGCTTTTTTTGATTTTCTTCAAAAAAGCTCTGAAAGTCCTGCTCGCTCGTCATCTTTTCTTCGCCGAATTTATCCAAAAGTACGTTTGATGTGCCCGTTAGTACGAGATAGCGTCTGTCAAGGTGCTGAAAAAGAACGACTTTGTTCGTATCATCAAGCGGTTTTTCGTATATTATCTCAACTCCATCGTCGCTTTTTACCTTTTCAAACCAGCCGTTTTCGCGCTTTGTTTTTATCGTTTTTTGCTTGTTTTTTAGCTTTGCCTTGACGAACAAAAGCACGACTAAAAGTAGCGCCAAAACGCCCAAAACCGAGTAATATCTATAATCAATCATATCGCTCATGCCTTGCGTCATGAAATTTACGTCGCCGTTTTGCGCGCCCAAATTTAGGCTAGCACCTTGAGCGGACTGAGTCAAATTTGATGCGTTTTGATCGCCGGATAAATTCGTCGCTTCGGTTATATTTTCTCTGGTTTCTTGTGGAGAGAGTGCTGTTGTGGCGGCTGAGTTTGCCGCATTTTCAGGCGTCACGCGTATACGCAGGCCAAAGCCGTCGGTAGTTTTTGACGCGCTGACGGCCACCTGAGCGTCGCTTTTTATCACGAGGGCTAAATTTTGCCCCCTAGGCTCAAACAAAAGCTCTTGTAGTATGCTTGAATTTATGCTTTTTTCGATATTTTGATCGTTTTGCAGGTCTTTAAAAAGTAGAGTTATCACGCCGTCTTTGCGCTCTTGCAAGATCGCTCCGCTATAAGGCGCATCAAAGCTAAGCATGATATCGACGCGGTCGCTGCGCTCGTAGACGTTATACGTGGATAAATTTGAACCCCAAAGCGCTACGAAAAACAACAAAAGCGCGGCGAAAATCCTCATAGCTGCTCTCGTTTAAAGTACTGGATGACGGATTTTGAGTCTAGGATTTCATTTATCCTGATGGCGAGGTTTTTTTCGTAAACCATAACTTCGCCCTTGCCGAAAATTCGGTTGTTTATAAAAAGCTCCACGCTCTCGCCGGCAGGCTTTTCTAGGTCGATTACCGAGCCTACTTCGAGCTTTAAGAGCTGCTTTACGCTAATCGTCGTTGTGCCGAGCTCCGAGATAAAATCCACGCCGATATCCATCAGCTCGTCGTAGCTTTTAAAAAGCCCGCCGCGCTCTTGCAACATCTCCTGAACCCCTTGCAACGCCGTTTCTACGGCATTTATCTCTTGTAGTTCTTCGCTCATATTTTTTTGTATCCTACTTGAAATGTTCTATTTTTGATTTTATAGACGCGTTTATCGTCTAATTTGACGTGAAAGCTCGTCCTGCCAAGATACTCGGGAGTGCCTAGTTTATAGGCGTTTGCTTCGCGTTCGTTGAGTAGATTTTTGGCGTAGCCGATCGTGAGATTTGCTACCTCTTTGCAGATGTCGCTTAGCTCGTCTTCGGCTAGCTTATCGACGCCAAGAAGCACGCTAGCAAAGCGGTTTAGCGTATCTTTTTTAAAGTAAAGATAAAAGTGAAACTCCTCTTTGCCTTTAAATATCGGCAAGCTCGAGCCGTAAAATTCGCCTTCCGCGCTCTTTGCGCTCTCTACCTTGTAGCCCAGAGTATCCTCGCACAGATGCTTGATCCCAAGCTCCGCAACGTCCATCATCGCGCAGTCCTTTAAACGAAATTTTTTGATTATACTTAAATTTAACGCAAACGCGGCTAAATTTAAAAAAGTTTATTGATTTGCTTTATCAGCTCTTCGCCCTCAAATTTGGCCGTGAGCTTTACTATCTCGGTGCCGATTATCGCGCCGTCGGCATAGGTTTTTACCTCGTCGGCATCGTTTTTATTTTTCACGCCAAAGCCTACCGCGACAGGCAGATCGCTTCTTTTTTTTAGACCCTCTACTAGCGCTTTTAGTCTCTCCTCGCTGGCTCTCTGCGAGCCGCTCACGCCGATAGCGCCCAGTGCATAGATAAATCCTGAGCCGAATTTTAAAATTTTATCCGCGCGGTTTTGTGAGGTAACGCTGATTAGCGGGATAAGATCAAGGTCAAATTTAGTGCACAGCCCCGCTACCTCCTCGCTCTCCTCAAACGGCAGATCGGGGATGATAAATCCTGCTATACCGACCTCTTTTGAGCGAGCGATAAATCTCTCTACGCCGTAGGCAAAGACGATGTTAAAATACACTAAAAACACGACCGGTTTATTTATCTTGCCTTTGCACTCTTCTAGCATGGAAAATATCGCGCTTGTGTTTACGCCCTTCGCGGCGGTTTCAAAGCTAGCTTGCGCGATGAGTTTGCCGTCTGCGAGCGGATCGGAGTATGGGATGCCAAGCTCTAGTAGATCCAGGCAGCTGCCGTCTAAATTTAGTAAAAATTCCTTCGTTGCTTCGACGCTAGGATATCCCGCCACGACGTAGCCGATGTTTGCTTTTTTGTCCGCGAACGCGTCTTTTACCTTAGCCATAAATTTTTCCTTTCTCGTAGCTCATCACGGTGTTTATGTCTTTGTCGCCGCGTCCCGAGACGTTTACGACGATGACGCTTTTTTTCGTCAAATTCGGGCAGAGCTTTTCTAGATACGCTAGCGCGTGCGAGCTCTCGATCGCCGGGATGATGCCCTCTAGGCGGCTGGTTAGATATAGCGCGTTTATGCACTCGTCGTCGGTGACGCCGTAGTAGGCGGCTCGCTTGCTCTCATGCAGTTGCGCGTGCTCGGGGCCCACGCCAGGATAGTCGAGTCCCGCCGAGATACTATGTACGGGCTCGATCATGCCGTATTCGTCTTGAAGCACGATCGTTTTCATGCCGTGGATGATGCCTGTGCGACCCTTGGTTAGCGTCGCGGCGTGATACGGAGTATCCGCGCCTAGGCCTGCAGCCTCGACTCCGATCAAATTTACGTCCGCGTCGTCCAAAAATGCGCTAAAGATGCCGATGGCGTTGCTACCGCCGCCGACGCAGGCGATGACGTAGTCGGGATGCACGCCGTATTCTTTTAGCTGAGCCTTGGTCTCGCGACCGATGATACTCTGAAAGTCGTGCACGATCCTAGGATACGGGTGCGGACCGACTGCCGAGCCGATGACGTAAAAGGCGCTTTCTATCTCGTTTACCCACGCTTGGATCGCTGCGGTGGTGGCCTCTTTTAGCGTTTTTAGGCCCTCTTCTACGCTCACGACGCGAGCACCCAAAAGCTGCATGCGAAATGCGTTTAGCTGCTGACGCTCGACATCGGTCGCACCCATATACACGTCGCACTCAAGACCGAGCAATGCCGCCGCGGTCGCAGTCGCCACGCCATGCTGACCCGCACCTGTCTCCGCTAAAACCTTCTTTTTGCCCATTTTTTTGGCTAGAAGCGCCTGGGCCAGGGCGTTATTTATCTTGTGTGCGCCCGTGTGGTTTAGATCCTCGCGTTTGAGGTAAATTTCGTGCCCGTAGTGCTCGCTTAGGCGTTTTGCGTGATATAGCGGGCTCGGGCGTCCAACGTAGTTTTTTAGTAGGTCGTCTAGCTCGGCCTCAAATTCAGCCGTTTTTACTATGCGCTCGTAAGCAGCCTCGAGTTCGTCTAACGCGAACATCACGGTTTCGGGCACGAACTGCCCGCCGAATTTGCCGAAATATGCTTTGGTATTCATCGGTATCCTTTAAATTTTCGTTTATTTTAGCATTTTAAGTTTTTATTAGGCTTATTTTGGGTGCAGCATAGCAGCATTAGCCCGAAAGCTGGCAAAATGAGTAAATTTAAAACATGCGATATTATATTTAGACGAGGCGGCAAAGGCGTAAATTTGCCCGCCGTTGCAAACAAATTTACGCCTTTATCAGCTCCAAAATTTTAGTTATTTTCTCCACTGATTTTATACCGTTTTCGTCCTCGACTTTTGAGTTTAGGTCAAGCACTCGCGGGTTAAATTTGATCGCTTCGCGCGCGTTGTGCTCGCCGATGCCGCCCGCCATGCCAAAGTCAAATTTGACCGCACGCAAAATCTCCCAATCAAAACTGATGCCGTTGCCGCCGGCATTTTCGCCCTTGCAGTCAAAAAGCGGCATATCGCAAAGCGCGGTATCTACGGCTGGAAGCGCGTCTAGCACGCTATAGACGCGCCAAATCTCTAGCCCCATCGCCTTTAAATTTTCGTACAAATTTGAGCTCACTTCGCCGTGGATCTGAGCGACGTCAAGAGCGGCAAATTCACAGATTTCCATTATCTCGCAGTCGCTTTGACCGGCAAAAACCCCGACGCATTTTTTACCCGCCGCGTGTGCGATACTCACTATCTCGCGCGCCGTCTGTGCACTCACCTGCCGCTTGCTTTTAGCAAATATCGCGCCCAAAAAATCAACGTCCAAACTCGCCACGTCGCGCGCCTCTTTGGTCGTTTTGATACCGCAAATTTTAATCAGAGTCACGCTCCGCCTCGCACGTAGTCCTCAAAATAGCGATAAACTTTACCGCTTTTTATCGCGTCCAGGATGACCTCTTTGGCCTGCGCTGGACTGTCCGCGACGCCTGCCGCGTAGAGCGCAAACATCGCGTTTAGAACGACGACGTCAAATTTCGGTCCGTTCAGCTCACCTTTTAAAATTTGCTTTAAAATTTCGGCGTTTTGCTCAGGCGTGCCGCCCTCGATCTCGCTGTGAAACGCCCGTCTGAAGCCAAACTGCTCGGGCGTGATGCCGTACTCGCTGATCTGGCCGCCGCGTAGCTCCACGACGCGCGTCTCGTCGCACAGGCTGATCTCATCGAGCCCGTCCTCGCCGCGAACTACCAGCGCTCGCTCGCGTCCCAGCAGCTGCAGCGTCTCGGCGTAGAGGCGCAAAACGGGTTTGTGATAGACGCCCACGAGCTGATTTTTGAGCGCTAAATTTGGATTTAGCAGCGGGCCAAGTACGTTAAAAACCGTGCGGATGCCCAGGCGCTGGCGCACTTCGCGTACTTCGCCTACTAGCGGATGGAAAAACGGCGCGTGGAAAAAGGCTAAATTTTTATCGTTTAGCAGCTCGCGCTGTCGCAGGAGCGAATTTGAGCTATGAACGCCCAAAATTTCCAGCACGTCCGAGCTGCCCGATTTGCTAGAAACGGCCTTGTTGCCGTGCTTTGCGACCTTGACGCCAAGGCTTGCTAGGATAAACGCGACGGTCGTTGATATGTTTATCGTCTTAAAGCCGTCGCCGCCCGTGCCGCAAAGATCGATCATTGGGGATGGATCGCGGTAGGTCTGCGAGTATTTTAGGATGTTTTTAGCGAGGCTTGCGAGGCTTTGCGGATAGAGGCTTTTTTCGCTGATTAGCACCAAAAGTGCCGCTAGCTGCGTGATCTCGTACTCTTTGCTCGCGATGATTTCGCAAATTTGCTCAAAGTCTCGGTCGTCCAGGCGCTCGTTTTCTTGAAGCTTGATTAGAAACGGCTTGAGCGGGCGGATTTTGGGCTCTTTGGCGACGTCTGCCACAGGCGCGGCTTCGTAGTTGATGAAATTTTCGATGATTTTTTTGCCGTACTGCGTGAAGTAGCTCTCGGGGTGAAACTGGATACCAAAAATCGGCCTGTCTCTCACGCTAAGCGCCATCACTACGCCGTCCTCGCTCACGGCAGCGGCCTGCAAATTTGACGGTAGCTCATCCACGTAAAGCGAGTGGTAGCGCATGACCTCAAATTCATCGGGCAGCCCCGTAAACAGCGGCTCTTTGCGGCTAACTTTTATGGGCGAGGTTTTGCCGTGATAGGGCCTTTCTAGGCGTTTGATTTTGGCGCCGTAAACGAGCCCGATCGCCTGATATCCGAGGCAGATGCCAAGGATCGGCGCGGTGATGTCGCTTTTTAAAATCTCTAGGCAAATGCCGCTATCTTGCGGGTGTTTCGGTCCCGGGCTTAGCACGATTTTGCTCGGATTTAGCCTGCGGATTTCATCCAGCGTGATCTTGTCGTTGCGCACGCAGCGCACTTCTTCGGAAGTTAGTTCGCGTAGATACTGCTCTACGTTGAAAACGAAGCTGTCATAATTATCTATCAATAAAATCAAAATTTTCTCCTTTTTTGCGGCTTGTCTTGCGAGCGCTTTTCCGAGATTTTGCAAAATTTTCGCTCCGCAGGCTATATGCCTAGCGCACGCTCAATTTTGCTTCAAAACTCGAAAAATCATCTCGCGATACTTCGCCTTATCGTTTTACGCTCAAATTTACAAATTTTACTCGCCGAGACCCGTACCCTGAAAACGCAAATTTAAAAAACGTGCGGCGCGACAGCGCGGTCGCACCCCTTGAACG
>CAUUAH010000076.1:0-7589 GCA_963542985.1 uncultured Campylobacter sp.
TTTGCAAAGCCCATGTCAAAAACAGGCTCTAAATTTACGCTATCAATGCGTACGTTTTTATAAAAATAAGAGCTGTCCTCATAGCTTTTAATAAAAAGATTAGCAACGCTTTTCATAACGGCGATAAACTCGTTAAATCCTGGCTGCTTTTCGCTTTTTGAGCTGCAAAAGTAGCTTGTTTTGCCGTCGGTTAGATAGCCGTTGCCAAGCAGGCGAGTGCTTTTAGGATCGAGCCCTTGTAGTATCTTAGTTGAGCAGTAGACATTGTTTTTATCAGCCGCTACGTTTGAGTAGTAGTAATGGTGCTGTAAATTTAAGACGCGAAAGCTATCTTTGTCCACGCCCTTTAGCAAATACCTGCCGCTATGCGCGATCTCAGCGTAAATTTCGCCTTCAGGCGAGTGGTAAAAGTTGCTCTTGTCGATATTTTCAAATTTGTCTTGAGTTGCAACCGCGTAGTAGAAAAAAGCGAGTATCAACTCTGGTACCGCTAAAACCACGATGAGTAATATCACCCACTTTTTCTTGCTCATTTTCATAAAATTTCCTGTAACCTTTCCTTAGCCTTTTTATAAGAACTCCAAACCGAAAAATCAAAGCCAAAAACTATCAAAACTATCAAAAATATCAAAAACCATAAACTTTTATAGCTGTTGTTATGCTCGCCAACTACCTCCACTACGAGTTTATCGCGAGCCTGTACCATAGCGTCGATATAATAAGTCTTATCGCCGTTTAGATAAACAGTGCCGTATGAGCCGTTTGACGCGAAGTCCATCGATGGGCGAAATTTGTAAAATTATTTAAAAGCGCCAAAAAGTCAAGCCGTTACTTCAAAGCTTCGAGCCTAACCGCAACCGAACGCTTATGCGCCCCCAGCCCCTCGGCATCGGCTAGCTTCATGCATGCGTTTCCTAGCTCGCTTATGCCTTTTGCGTTTAGCGAGATGAGCGAAGTGCGCTTCATAAAATTTTCAACTCCGAGCGGCGAATAAAATCTCGCGCTACCGCCCGTCGGGAGCGTATGATTCGGTCCGGCTAGATAGTCGCCCATCGCTTCAGGCGTAAAGTGTCCGATAAATATCGCTCCGGCGTGCCTGATCTGCCTAGCCAGCTCCATCGCATCGTTTGTCGCGATCTCCAGGTGCTCAGGCGCTAGTTCGTTAGCCAGACTCACGCACTCATCAAGGTCGCTAGCTACGATGATAGCGCCCTTTTTATCTATGCTAACCTGCGCGATGGGCTGCCTAGCTAGAGTCTTGATCTCCTCGTTTATATGCCTTTGCACCGCCGCGCCGAAGGCTTGATTTGGCGTGATGAGCACGGCGCTAGCCATCTCGTCGTGCTCGGCCTGCGAGAGTAGATCCACGGCGATATGGCGAGGGTCGGCGCTCTCGTCGGCGATGACGCAGATCTCGCTAGGGCCCGCGATCATATCGATATTTACCTCGCCGTAGACGAGCTTTTTAGCCGTAGCGACGTATATGTTGCCGGGACCCGTGATGACGTCGGTTTTTTTGATCGTTTGCGTGCCGTAGGCCATCGCCGCTACCGCCGACGCACCGCCGACCTTATACGCTTCCTTTATACCGCAGACATGCATGGCGGCTAGCAGTAGCGCGTTTACCTTGCCTCCGACGGCAGGCGTGCAGACTACTATCTCGCCAACGCCCGCAACCAAGGCCGGCACGGCGTTCATGAGAAGCGAGCTAGGATAGGCGGCCTTGCCTCCGGGGATATATAGTCCGGCGCGGTCTAGCGGAGTGTATTTCGCACCTAGCAAAACGCCGTGCTCGTCGTGCTCCATCCAGGTTTTAGGCAGGCTTTTTTCGTGGTAGCTTTTGATGCGCTCAAAGGCTAAATTTAGCGCGTTTCGCAGACAGCTATCTATGCCGTCGTATGCCTTTTGCATCTCGTCGGTACCGATTTTTAGGGTATTTGCGTCGGGTTTCCAGCGGTCAAATTTCTCTATCTGCTCAAAGAGCGCCTCGTCGCCTCTAGCGCGCACGTCATCCAGTATCTGCGAAACGGCGGGCATAACTGCACTCATATCGCCGTTTGAGCGGTTTACCAAAGCCGCAAAATAATCCTTAAAATTTTCGTTGCTAGTGAGTAAAAATTTCATCTCATCTCCTTAAATTTTCTTTCGTATCTTGGTTTTTGACTGATATTTCCGAGCGCGCCGCCTTGATGGATGTATAAAATCTCGTTTTTAAACGCACCCATGTTTGCCATCATCGTTAAAAAGCCCACGGGATCGTAAATGAGCTCAAACTCTATCCCCGTTTGCTCGCATACTTCGCGCCAAATTTGATAAAGCTCGGGCTTTAGATCGCCGAAATGATATTTTTTCGGCGGCTGTAAAATATGCGCCTTTGAGTTTGGCGTCAGCGCCTCGATCTCGTTTTTTAGATAGTCTGCGTCGCCCACGCAAGGACAGGTAAAAACTTCAAATTTGACGTGCTTAGCCAAAAACGCCGCCGACGTGCCGGTGCCCGAAGGCAAAAATATATCAACGGTTTTGCCCTCCGCCTCTGCCCAGCGCTCTATCTGCCTAGCCTGCGAGATAAACCCCGCCTCAGCCTGCGGCTGCCAAACGCCCTCGTTTATAAAAAGCGAATCGCCGATGAAGCAATCCTGCGCGGCAGGCAAATTTGAGCTTGTTTGGTCTGCGGATTTTTCAAAATTTGAGCTTTTATGTCTTATGCATTCGCTGAAATTTGCGTCCATGAGCTTTGCCGATTCGTCAAATTTACTCAAATTTTCTCCGTTTAGATTTTGTAAATTCGGCGCGATCTCAGCTTGCAAATTCGGCACATTTTTCGCACTTAAATTCGTACCCGCAAAACCTAGTAGTTCATTAAATTTACTTAAATTTGATCCGTTTCTACCAAAACCGTCCGCCAAATTTACAGCCTCGTCGCCCCAAATCTCGCCCTCTTTTAGGCCGGCTAGTTCGTAAGCTAGAGCCCTAGCCCGCGCCCGCCTATCTTTATCTATATAGATTTTCATCCCGTTTTCGAGGGCAAATTTAAAATTTCCGATCGGATTTTCTGCCAAATTTGAGTTTAAATTTGAAACTATGTAGTGAAACTCTAGGCCATTCATCTTGGCAAAGACACTTAGGCTATACATAGCGTTTGACTGGCTAGAGCCGTAGCTAACGACGCGCTTTATACCGCCTAGACCAGCATGCAGGAAATACTCCAGCTTTCTAGCTTTATTGCCGTTAAATTCGCCATCCATCAGGTCGTCGCGAAGTACGTAAAATTCGAGTCCGTTAAATTTAGTCTTTTGAATACTTTTGATTTTGCCGCTCCAAGAGATCTTGTATCTCTTTCATCGACTCTTTGTCCGAGATCGAAAATTTGATCTCGATGCGCCTTGAGGCGTCGGGGTCTTCTTTGCCGTTTTTCATCACCAGATCGCTAAAGCTACGTCCGCTAGCGATGAGATAGTGCTCTAGGCGCTTGTCTTTGTTCCACGAGTAGATAAAGTCTAGCACCGAATACGCGCGTTTTTGCGACAGATCGAGGTTGTACATGTAGCTGCCAACTGAGTTTGTATGCCCCTCGATCACGATTCTGTCGATGTGTTTTGCGATCTCTTCGTTATTTAAAATCGCCTCGAAATAAGTCTGCAAAATTTCCTTTAGGCGCTCCTTGGCTTCATCCCTTAACTCATACGAACCCGTGTCAAAAAGTATAGACTCAGGTAGCGATACGACGCCTGAGCTTGGATCGATACTGACCTTGTTTCCGAGCTTGGTGCGTAACTTTGATATAACGTTTGAGCGAAGCGAGCTGATGTCTCTTATCTTGTCTTTTGTTTTGTTAAAATCCTCTTCCAGCGCGATAAATTTTGATATTTCATCGCCGTATTTTGCGTTTAGTTCATTTAGCGCCTCGTCTTTTTGCGCTAAAATTTGCCCCAGCTGTAGCACTCTATCCTGCAAATCCGCGATAGTTTTGTTTGCGTCATTTAGATTTATCTCGTAGGTTTGGGTTAGATTCGTGAGTTCGTTTTTCTCTTTTTTGACGCCTTCAAGCATCTCGTTTACGAGCCTGTTTATGTCGGCAAGCTCTTTGTTTTCGCTCTTTGCGCGGTCCAAATTTGAAAAAATTTCTTTTATGACATTTTCTTTACGAACGAGCTCACTTTGGGATGAAACGATTTGCTTTTCGCGTTCGCTCAAGTCTTTTTGTAGTTTTGCTAGATCGCTTTGGCTAAGGACGTATTTTACGACGACGGCGCCGATAATGAGCATAAAAACAAACATCAGCCCGGCCATCAGGTCCGCATACGATATCCAAAAGGTTTGGTCGCCGCTTTTGCCCTCGCTACGCGTTTTCATCTAGCATACTCGCCTTTTCGATGGTTTGCAAGACTTCGTTTGCCTCTTTATCGAGTTCGTCGATGTCTTGCCTTAGCCCTTCAATGAGCGCGCTATTATCGTCATAAACTTCGCCGGCTTCAGCATCAAAGGCCTTTTTAAACGCCTGTACGCCCTCGATCAAGCTCTCTTTAAAGC
The DNA here is from genome assembly GCA_963542985.1 of uncultured Campylobacter sp. Taxonomy (GTDB): domain Bacteria; phylum Campylobacterota; class Campylobacteria; order Campylobacterales; family Campylobacteraceae; genus Campylobacter_A. The sequence continues at coordinate 4,531 of CAUUAH010000076.1, forward strand.
CCTCCATCGCGAGCTTTTGTTTTTCTAAGATTTCGCCGCTAAATTTAGAAAGCGACTCGCTAAAAATTTTGATGTTATACTCTAGCTCGCCCACGCTCTTTTCGAGCCTAGCCATGCGCTCGCCGCCCACGTCGTAGAGGCGGTTGTATTGCTCGGCAAATTTTAGTTGCATATCTTTGATGTTGCCGTTAAATTTATTGATAACGTTTAAGATTTCAGCATGGACTTTGATAAGATCTTTTTGATCTTTTGAGGATTTTAGTAGCGTATTCATCGTTTGCTTGATGTGCTCACCGCTTAGTTTGACGGCCTCTTCCTCATTTTTCAAGATATTTGTAAAAGTTTTAAATTTAGCCTCGATAGTCTTATCCAGCTCCTCAAAGAACTCGGCGTTACTAACGTGCTCAAATATCACCCCGATCTTCTCAAAGTGCCTTAAATTCTCTTGCAAATATCTTCTATCAAGCTCCTCTTTCGTCCAGAAAAAGTCGCTCGTAGCGTTTTTTTGTCTTCGCACTAGAGTTTCAAATTTGCTCGTTCCGTATTTTTCAAAAAATATCCACCAAAGAGCCAAAAAGATACCGTAAATAGAGACGTAAAATGCGGTCGCTACGCCGCTAAGAAGGGTTGAAATTTCGGTTTCAAGTTCGGTAGTATTTGAGGAATTAAACTCCGGCATAGAAACCGCGATACTGATAAACGTTCCTAAAATACCCAGCATCGGGAAGATGCCCGCACCCATAGAAGCAAAATTTTCGTTACGTAAATTTCTGGTGTAATAGGCGACAAATTCGTCAAATCCGGCGTTTGACTTCGTATCTTTGCCGATAACCAAAAGATGTTTGATGATGTATTCTTTTAGATTTCGCTTAAAATCAGCCCCGCTTTGCTCGAAATAGCAGCAAGCAAGCTCGGCGCTATTTCGAGCAAAGATTAGCGAAATCACCCAAATAACGCCCATCATAACGACCGTGTGTAGGCCGATTTGGAAATTTATATATCCAAAATACCCAAGAAGCGCGACGAGATAGATCGCCGTCGGCAAAAATACGATTTTCGCATAAACAAAAAAAGACCGCCTGCTTTTTACTTCAGGCAGCGCCAAATCGGTAAAATTATCGCTTCTCGCTTCTTTTTTGGGTTCCATCGTGAGCCTTAATTTCTATTTAAGCAGTTTAAATCTTCAAACGCAGTTAGCAGGCGTTTTACCATCGACTCCTCGCCGGCACGCAAAAATTTACGCGGATCGTAGTATTTTTTATTCGGCTTATCTTCGCCTTCAGGGTTGCCGATTTGACCTTGCAAATAGGCGCGATTTTTCGCCTCGTAGCCGCGCACACCGTCCCAAAACGCCCACTGCGTGTCGGTATCGATGTTCATTTTTACCACGCCGTAGCTGACCGCGTCTTTGATATCTTGTAGCTCGCTACCGCTACCGCCGTGAAATACGAAATTTACGGGCTTATCGGTTGGAGTTTGAAATTTATCCGCGACATATGCTTGCGAATTTTTCAAAATTTCCGGTCGCAATACGACATTGCCAGGCTTATACACGCCGTGGACGTTACCAAAGCTTGCCGCTATGCTAAATCTATCGCTGATTTTGCTTAGTCGCTCGTATGCCTGCGCGACATCTTCTGGTTGGGTATAAAGAAGCGCGTTATCAACGCCCGTATTATCCACGCCGTCCTCTTCGCCGCCGGTTACACCAAGCTCGATCTCTAGGCTGATACCAAGCTCGCTAAGCTCTTTTAGATACTTCTCGCAAGTGCTTAAATTTTCCTCCAAGCTCTCTTCACTAAGATCAAGCATATGCGAGCTAAAAAGCGGCACGCCGTGAGCCTTTTTGTATTCGCGGCTAAATTTAACCAGCTCGTCGATCCAAGGCAGTAGCTTTCTAGCCGCGTGATCGGTGTGTAGGATCACAGGCACGCCGTAAGCTTTGGCTAGTAGATGAACGTGTTGCGCGCCTGCCACTGCGCCTAGTACATCGGCATTCCCGCAAGCTTTGCCGGCATAAAAGCCGGCTCCGCCGTTACTAAACTGGATGATAACGGGTGAATTAGCCGTCTTTGCCGCCTCTAAAACGGCATTTACCGAGTCGCTTCCGACCACGTTTACTGCAGGTATGGCAAAGCCCTGCTCCTTTGCGTATTTATACAGCCTAGTTACGTCATCGCCGCTTAAAACGCCGGCTTTTACTACCTCTAAAACACCCATCTTATCGACCTTATTTATATTCTACTTTAGCTTTTGAGCGAAGCTCGTCGCCTCTTTTCCTGATATCGTTTCTAAATTTCTCCATCTTTAGGTTGCCCTCGATTTGAGGTTTAACCTCGTTTAGTCCTACGGTGCCGGCAGCCTTGCTATCCTCTTTTAGGATTACGTGGTAGCCGAAATTTGATTTAACAGGTTTTTGAGTTACTTCGCCTTTTTTAAGCGCAAATGCAGCGTCCGCGAAAGGTTTTACCATTTGAGATTGGCCAAACCATCCTAGTTCGCCGCCATTAGCCGCAGAACCTTGATCGGTAGATTTAGATTTTGCTAGCTCTTCGAATTTTTTAACCAGCTCGTCGCCTTTTAGACCTTTTAGTGCAGCTATTATGTCGTTTGCGTCTTTTTCAGTAGCCACTAGAATATGTTTGGCTCTTACTTGTGCAGGCACGGCAAATTCGGCTTTATTTTTGTTATAAAAGTCGCTGATTTCGCCTTCGCTAACTTTGATATTATCGAAAATTCTCTTCATCCAAAGATCAAGCGCGAGGTTGTTTTTTAGCTCTTCAAGCGCAGCTTTGTATTCGTCGCTCTTATCTAGTCCGCTCTTTTTAGCCTCGTCTAGAAGTAGTTTTCTGTTGATAGTCTCATCGATCACTTTTTTCTGAGTGTCTTTAGGTAGTTGCTCTAAAGTTACGCCAGGCATAGCAGCAAGCGTGAAAGCTACGTCCTTATCGGTTACTTTTGTTCCGTTTACAGTGGCGTACTCCGCCGCACTTAGGCTTAGAGCCGCAGCCCTGTCTCTTATACACATCTCCGAGCCCACGAGACTATCGCTCATCTCG
>CAUUAH010000077.1:0-7583 GCA_963542985.1 uncultured Campylobacter sp.
ATCTGTTCTAGATTACGAGTTAAATTTAAAAATTCTAATCAAAATTTTAATTTTTATAAAATTTAAAATTTAGCTTATAGCTCGGTCCTGTCGATATTTGAGCCGATTTTGTATCCAAAATTTATATCATTTAAAAAATAAAATCCGAAATTTTGATATAAATTTATTTTATCTTAAACTTTTTTTGCATAAAATCACCGCCAAATTTTACTCGAAAGGTACGCTATGAAAAACGATATGTGCGACATGTGTTGTTGTGAAATGAAAAGCTAGGGCGCTAGGCACGAATATCTTTTTAAGTGCTTAGCAGGTCGCTAAACATTTAAAAAGATATTTTCAACTCCGCGCTCGCGGGCCTTTTTAGATGAATAGCCAACGATAAATTTAAAAAGGACAAAAAATGAAAAAACTACTAAAATCTTCTCTACTTACTTTGGCGAGCCTCGCTCTTATAACCGGCGCAAATGCAAAAACTCTTGAAAACGGCGTTTTGAAAATCGCGACCGAAGGTACATATTCGCCCTACTCTTACCACGATAAAAACGACGCGCTAACTGGCTACGACGTAGAAGTAGCGCGCGAAGTCGCTAAGAAGTTAAATTTAAAAGCGGAATTCGTCGAGGCTCCGTGGGATGCGATGCTGGCGGCATTTGATGCGGGCAAGGCCGATATCGTGTTCAATCAAGTAAGTATCACAGACGAGCGTAAGAAAAAATACGACTACACCGTTCCCTACACCGTCGCCTACGCCGCGCTAGTCACTCATAAAGACAATAATGAAATAAAAAGCTTCGAGGATCTAAAAGGCAAAAAAAGCGCGCATTCGGCAACTAGCAACTGGGCCGGTATCGCGCAAAAATACGGCGCGCAGATAGTCACCGTAGACGGCTTTAGCAAAGGCGTGGAGCTCATCATCAGCCGCCGTGCGGATGCGACGATAAACGATAGCGTGACCTTCTATGATTACATAAATCAGCGTCCAAACGCCCCGTTAAAAATAGCCGCTAGCGGCAGCGAGCCGATCTACTCCGCAGCCATCGTGAAAAAGGGCAACGAAGAGTTAGTAAACGACGTAAACAAGGCTCTTGGCGAGCTAAAAAGCGAAGGCAAACTAAAAGAGATTTCGGTCAAATACTTCGGCAAAGATATCTCGGAGTAAAATTTACTCGCATAAAAGCAGCTAAATTTAAAGGATAAAAGATGGTTTCAAAACTACTAAAAATTTTGGCTCTAGGTATGCTTCTTACGCTAAATTTAAACGCCAAAACCATAAAAGAGGGCGTTTTAACGATCGCTACGGAAGGTACTTACGCGCCGTTTTCATACTACGACGATAAAAACGAGCTAAAGGGCTACGACGTAGATATCGCTCGCGAAGTCGCTAAGAAGCTAAATTTAAAGATCGAATTCCTAACCGCTCCGTGGGATGCGATGCTTGCGGCATTTGATGCGGGCAAGGCCGATGCGGTATTTAATCAAGTAAGCGTTACCGATGAGCGCAAGAAAAAATATGATTACGCGCAGCCCTATACGGTCGTGCACGGCGCTATCATCACTCATAAAGATAACGACGATATCAAAAGCTTTGATGATCTAAAAGGTAAGAAAAACGCCGACTCCGCTACGAGCAACTGGGCAAAGGCGGCTGCTAGCTACGGGGCGCAAAACGTCACGGTCGATAGCTTTAGCAAGAGCATGGAGCTTCTCGTTAGCAAGCGTGTAGATACCGTCGTGCGCGATAATATCGTATTTTACGACTTCATCAAGCAGCGCCCGGGCGCTCCGGTTAAAATAGCCGCCGAGGGAAGCGATACCGACTATACCGCGCCTATCGTGCAAAAGGGCAATACGGAGCTTGCGGGTCAGATCAGCAAGGCGATAGAGGAGCTAAAAAACGAAGGCAAGCTGGCTGAAATTTCGATCAGGTATTTCGGCAAAGATGTCTCGCGGTAGATGGCGATGAACGAATTTGACCGCATAAGCGAGCTTTTGCTAAGCTCGCTACAACCTATGGCGCTGGCGATGATAAAGGTGACGCTGCCTCTTACGGCGATCTCCTTTTCGCTGGGGCTTCTCATCGCGGTGCTAACGGCGATCGTGCGCATAGCAAATATCAAAATTTTAAAGCAACTTAGCGAATTTTATATCTGGATATTTCGCGGAACGCCGCTTTTGGTGCAGCTTTTTATCGTATATTTCGGTCTGCCGATCGTGGGCGTTACGCTCGATGTTTGGAGTGCGGCGATCATAACTTTCAGCCTAAATATCGGCGCTTACGCTTCCGAAGCCGTTAGAGCGGCCGTGCTTTCGGTGCCCAAAGGCCAGTGGGAAGCGGCTACGGCGCTTGGTATGAGTTATACGCAAATTTTATGCCGTATCATCGCTCCGCAAGCCGCGCGCATCTCGCTACCCCCGCTTTCAAATATCTTTATCAGCACGCTAAAAGACACCTCACTTGCGGCTTCTATCACGATGGTCGATATGTTTATGGTCGCTCAGCGCATCGCCGCGCGCACCTTCGATCCGCTCACGCTTTATGTGCTCGCCGCGCTTTTTTACTTGATAGTCTGCACCTTTTTGACGTTTTTACAAGCTAGGCTCGAGAAAAGATTTTCAAGGTACGTGTGATGATAAAATTTAAAAATTTGACTAAGAAATTCGGCGATAATGTCGTTTTAAACGGCTTAAATTTAGAATTTAAAGACGGGCAGACTACGGTTATTTTAGGAAGCTCGGGCTCGGGTAAATCAACCCTGCTGCGTTGCATAAATTTACTCGAGATCCCGGACGGCGGCGAACTTGAGCTTGGAGGCGATAAGATAAATTTCGCCGGTAAAATTTCGCAAAAAGATATGCTGCCCTTTCGCGAACACACGGGGATGGTCTTTCAAAGCTTTAATCTATTTCCGCATCTAACGGCTCTACAAAACGTAACGGAAGGCCCCGTGCAGGTGCTGAAAATCCCGAAAGAGCAGGCAGAAATTGAGGCCCTGGTGCTACTTGAAAAGGTCGGGCTAAAGGGCAAGGAGCACGAGTATCCAAGCAGGCTCTCGGGCGGTCAATCGCAGCGAGTGGCGATAGCGCGAGCGCTTGCGATGAAGCCGTATTTTTTGCTTTTGGACGAGCCTACGAGCGCGCTTGATCCGGAGCTTGAGGCCGAGGTTTTGAAGGTCATCGGCAGCCTTAGCAAGGAGCGCGACTCGCTCATTATCGTCACGCATAATATGAACTTCGCTCGCAAAGTCGCGGATAGAATTTTATTTTTAGAGCGCGGCAATATCGAATTTGACGGTACGGCTGAGGAATTTTTCAGCAGTGATTCGCCACGTATAGTCAAATTTATCTCGGCGATGGATTTTTAAAATTTAAAGGAAAAAAAATGAAAATAGATACACTAATCGTAAAAGGCATCGAAGCTAAAAACAACCCTCACGGCGCGGTCGTTCCGCCTATCTATCTAGCCACGACGTTTGCGCAAGACGGTTTAGACGACTTTCAAAAGTACGCTTATTCTCGTAGCGCAAATCCGACGCGAAATGCATTTGAAGAGCTTTTCGCTAAATTTGAAGACAGCAAATACGCATTTGCTCTAGCTTCGGGTATGGCGGCGACATCGGCTGTTTTTAACCTGCTAAAAAGCGGCGACAAGGTGCTTTTAAATAGCAATGTTTACGGCGGTACTTACCGCTACGCAAACGGTATTTTCGCAAATTTCGGGATCAAATTTGAACTCGTCGAAGATCTAAATAAAATCTCTCATCTAGACGAAGACGTTAAGATGATATTTATCGAAACGCCGTCAAATCCACTACTTCGAGTAACGGATATCGCCCGGTTAGCCGAGCTAGCTCGTAAAAACGGCGCGCTTGTCGTCGTCGATAATACTTTTTTGACGCCGTATTATCAAAAAGTGTTAAAATTCGGTGCCGATATCGTCGTTTATAGCGCGACGAAATATATCGGCGGACATGCCGACGTAATTGCGGGAATCGTGACTACGAACGACGATGCGCTAGCCGAGCGTATAGCTTTTATGAAAAATACTCTCGGCGCGACGCTAAGCCCCGCAGATGCTTATAATCTAATAAGAGGCCTCAAAACTCTTAGCGTGAGATTTGATAGACAAAGCGAAAATACGCTAAAAATCGTAGAATTTTTAGAAAAAAACTCGGCTGTTAAAGCCGTGTATTACGCAGGTTCATTTTCGGCCGAGGAAAAACGCATCCAAAACGCCCAAGCTAGCGGTATCGGCGCGCTAATCTCGCTGGAGCTAAAGGATGGCTACGACTATAAAATTTTTGCTAAAAGTCTAGAACTTTTTGACCTGGCCGTTAGTCTTGGCGGCGTAGAGAGTCTAATCTGCCATCCGGCCTCAATGACTCATGAATCTTATTCGCAGGATTTACAAGCTAAAATCGGCATTACTCAAGGTTTGCTACGCCTTGCTATCGGTATCGAAAATTCGGATGATTTGATCGCGGATTTGGAGCAGGCAATAAATAAAGCTAAAATTTAATTTTGCTTGCAAGCTCGAACAAATTTAACTTTATACTCGGTGCGCAAAATAGGCGTACCGAGTTTTGCTCAAACTTGGCTACAGAGCATATCAAAACAGTCATATGCATAAATTTGATCTTTCTACTATTTTGTTTTAAATAAACTAGCCAAAAATCCGATGCTTAAAATCCCCAAAATGATCCACAAGCTAACCTGCGCTGAAATCTCAAATCCGTGATGAAAGATATGCGCGGAAGCGTTTAGGGCGAGCTTTGCTGCGATAAAAAACAAAAGCGCTATAACGGCTTTTTCTAAATACGCCAAATAGTCTTTTAGCGCTTCTAGTACGAAGTAAAGCGTCCTAAGCCCCAAAATCGCAAAAATCATCGCCGAATAAACTATAAGCGGCTCACGGCTAACTGCGATAACAGCCGGAACACTATCAAAAGCAAACATAACATCGCTAAGCTCTATAACGCAAAGACACAAAAATAGCGGCGTAGCTATCCATTTGGCGTTTAGTTTGGAAATTTGATTTTGCAGTTTTGCCTTTTCGTCTGCTGAAATTTGAGCCGAAATCTCGTTATTTTTTACAAAAAAGCTATGCCCTAGAAGACGCGAAAAAAACAGGGAAAAATCGATAAACCGCCCTGTAAGCTAGGTGATTTGAATAATCCTCCATCTCCTCTTCATCATCATCCTTTTTCATCATCATTACCGCGCTATAAGCTACCATGGCAGCAAAAACAAACTCCATCCACGGCGAAATCCCGAGCAGACTCGTTCCGATGGCTACAAAGACTAGCCTAAATACAACCGCACCTATAATGCCAAAATACAGCACTCTATGACGGTAAATTTCAGGAATCTTGAACCAAGAAAAGATTGCCATCATAACAAATAAATTATCCACGGATAACGATTTTTCTAAAATATACCCTGCAAAATATAGACTCATCGTTTCGCTTCCGCGCGCAAAATACAAATATTCGCTAAACGCTACGGAAACGGCTATCCAAAAAATAGACCAAAGCGCTGCTTGTTTGAGCGAGATTTTTTCGTCTTTTTTGTGCGCAAAAAAATTTACCGCAAATGCCGCCACGGCAAATATGATAAAAACGATCATTGTTTGAAATTCTAAACTATCCAAAAATTCTCCTTAATACCCGCAACTTTGTTCGGGAAGTCCTCTTTGGCGGTTTAGTTCTTGAGCCGCCTTGCACGCCGAGTATGATTGTTTACCGGCACAGTTTGCGTTAAACCAGTCTATAAGCTGCGAATGCATACGGACGTTTTGATTGTATAAATTTACTTCATGGTTTGAATATCTATTTACGAGATTAGGATTTAACGTTCTTTCTATCGCAAGTGCCTTGTTGTAAATTTTTACGCACTCTTTCATCATTTCATCGCTTATTACAGGTGCGTTGCCGTAAGTTTGCGCCGAGGGCGGGATCTCGTAACCGCCCTCTATCTCAAATGCGCCTAAAATCACAATCGTAGCCACTAAGAAAAATAAAATTTTCATAAGTACTTCACTACGGAATTTAATATCAGCTCATCAAGCTTTCTATCGCTCGTAGGTTCACCGATAGCCGAAAATTTCCACACGCCGTTTCGCTTATACAGCTTGCCTAAAATCATCGCAACCTTATATGCAAATGCGCTATCTCGTACGATATTATATGATACGAATACTTTATTTACTCTCGTCGGCGTGCCTTCGTAAAGTCTAATGCTAGCAAACGGAATTTTATCAAAGTCGATTTGATTATAAGAATTTAGCACGAAAAATATCTGCTCTACGTTTGAGTTTAAACGGCTAAGATCGACGCTGATTATTTCGTTATCCAGTCCGTCGTCGCCCCCTACGTCTCCGACCAAGTCATCACCGCTGTGAAATACGCCCGGGCTGATTTTTTACCGAAATAAACCACATCGCAAAACTGTTTGTTTGAGTCAAACATCGCAGCGCTTAGATCTAAATCCACCAGCTTTATCTTATCTCTAAAAAAGCCTTTTTCGGTTATGGCGCCCCAGTTTGCTCCTACGCAAAAGCTGTGCAGATGCCCGCCGTCGTCTTTGGCGAGCGATATTTTTTTGTCCTTTGACCAAATTTATCGCCATGGCATACCCCTATACGTCCAGTCCAAACTGCCTACAAAATCCAGCCAGTCCGTCTTTAAAACCGCTTCCGTTGGCCGCGAAACGCCACTCGTTATCTTTAAAGTAAATTTTACCGAACGATACTGCGGTTTCGGTAGAAAAATCCTCTTCTAAATCGTATCTGGCTATCTCTTTGCCGCTTCTTTCATCGACGATTCGCATAAACGAGTTTCTTACCATACCGAAATTTTGCCTTCTTGCGGCTGCTTCGTGGATGGTGACGACTATGTCGATCTCTTTGACGTTTGGCGAAATTTTGGCTAGGTCGATTTTTATGGATTCATCATCGCCGTCACCCTCTCCAGTGCGGTTATCGCCGGTGTGGACTACCGAGCCGTCTGCACTAACTAGATTGTTGTAAAAGACGAAATTCTTCTCGTTTTCTACTTTGCCTGAAGCTCCTACCAAAAACGCGCTTGCATCTAGGTCAAATTCCGCTCCCGTATCGCTAGTATTCGTATCCCAGCCAAGTCCTACTAAAATTTTAGTTAGCTCTGGAGCTTCTTTACTTAAACTAACTCTACCGCCCTTTGATAAATTTACCGCCATTTTGGCCTCCTTGAAAATTATTTATCCTATAGGATATAGATTTGTAGATTTTATCTAAATAAAGTTTAAGTTTAACTTTACCTATAGGATAAAATAATGGGCGAAAATTTAGCTTTTTTTGGTGCCGATGAGATACGAAATTTTTATCTGCAAATTTCCGCAAACGTCCGCAAGTTGCGTGAAAATAAAGGTATTAGCCAGCTTGATATGGCTTTAAGCATGGATATAAAATCGGTCGCATTTTATTCAAACTGCGAGAGTTGCCGATACGATAAACACTTTAATCTTGAGCATATTTATAAAATTTCAAAAATTTTAGATGTAGAGGCTGTCTCTTATACACATCTGACGCTGCCGACGATCTTACGCGT
>CAUUAH010000078.1:0-7550 GCA_963542985.1 uncultured Campylobacter sp.
CTACACGCGTAAGATCGTCGGCAGCGTCAGATGTGTATAAGAGACAGGCCCGCGATCATCACCGCCGCAAAAACTAAAAATATATATTTTTTTATCATAACTCTCCCAAATTTAAACCGTCGCAAAGGCGCTTTGACCCTTTGGCTCGCTTGCTAGCCTCTCGCATGCCTCCGCACGCTCGCCGTCGCTCACGTAGTGGATATTTTCCATCTTGCCGTGCCTTAGATAGACGATCTTGTCGCCAAACTGCCCAAGATCAGGGTTGTGCGTGATGAGAAGGATCGTTTTGCCCTCGCTTCGCAGCTTTTGAAACAGCTCCAAAACTACGCGCTCGTTTGCTTCATCGAGGTTTCCCGTCGGCTCGTCGGCTATCAAGATATCAGGATCGTTGATGAGAGAACGCGCGATGCACAAACGCTGCTGCTCGCCGCCGCTAAGCTGACTCGGGCGGTGATCTAGCCTGTGTCCTAGTCCAACCCGCTCGAGCGCCTTTTTAGCGTCCTCTTCGTCCACGCTGCTGTGATAGTACTGTGCTATCATCACGTTTTCGACGCAGTTTAGGTAGGGGATGAGGTGAAACTGCTGAAATATCAGCCCGATCTTTTCGCGGCGAAATTTGAGCGTCTCCTCGTCGCTAAGCCTGCTAGCGTCGTCTCCGCCTAGCATGTACGTGCCTGCGGTTGGCTCATCCATCAGCGAGAGTATATTTACCAGCGTACTTTTGCCGCTACCGCTTGGACCCATTATGCTGACCCACTCGCCGGCGTTTACGTCAAAGGTAATGCTCTCTAGCGCTCTTACTTCGCCGAATCTTTTCTCTATCCCGTTTAATCTTATCGCGTACTGCATATTATTCTCCTCTTAAAATATCGGCCATCTTGTTTTCCAGCGCCCGTTTGATCGGATAGATCGAGGCTACGCCTGCAAAAATGAGCGAGATAACCATCGCTATCGGTATACTCATAAATCTAAAATCGATGCTCGAATCAAAAATCGCGTAACCTAAAATTTGCGCCAAGCCGTAGCCCAAAATAGCTCCCGCCAAAGCCGCCGCAAATGCCGTAACGAAGGTCTCGACGCCAAACAAATTTAACACGTTTTTCTTGCTAGCTCCTAGCGCTCTAAGTAGCGCGATCTCCTTTGAGCGCGAAAACAAAATCGCGCTTAGCGTCGTGTTTACGCACATAGAAGTGATGAGCAAAATGACGAAGCTAACAAGCGCCATCAAAAGCTTAATCTTATCCAAGATAAGTCCCTCTGATTTTGAAATTTTAGCCACGGGCTTAACCGAAATTTGCTCGTCGCTAAGGCTCTTGCCAAGCTCGCTGATGTAGTCAAATTTGCCCGTCACTACGGCCTCGGCGTAGTTTAACGTGTTTGGCTCATTTGCTATCTTTTGCGCTAGAGGCAGCGAGATGATGAGTAGCGAGTCCTCCTTGTCACCGTCTTGCACGATGCCGCGGATCTTTACTTTTTCGCCCGCATTCGCGCCGATTTGCCTTACTTCGATCGTGTCGCCAACCTTAAATCCGCTTTGTTTGGCTAGATCGGTGCCGATTAGTGCGTTTCTCTCGTCAAAATCCAGCGTTATGCCCTGCCCCTCTTTAACCTCTAAAAACGGCTTAACCCGCGTTAGATCGCTAAATTTGACGCCCATGGCGATAGCAGTCGTTGGGCCTATGTTTACCTGCGTGAAAAGATATCCGCTCTGTCCGATTAGCTTGTCGCTTGGGATTTTGGCGATCTTTTCGTTAAATTTAGTCTCATCTATAGCGTCGCTAACGGGGTCTGCGGGAGCGAAAACCACGTTTGCGCCGTAACTTTTTAGCTCCTTGGTTACTTTTGAGTCGATATCTAGATATACGTTTACAAAAGCCGCCGTCACGCACGCGCCAAGCAGGATAGAGACGATGATGACGCCCACTCTAGCCGCGCCAAAGCGCAGGCTTTTAAAGATAACGTTATAAAAAAAGCCTTTATTTGCGATCATATAGCACCTCCGCAGGCAAGAGTTTAACGACGCTTCTCATCGGCACGAGCGAGCCCGCAATCGAGATAAGAAGCGCAAAAGCGATACTAAGCGGGAGCACGATCCAAGCGATGCCGATGCCGTAGCCAAAGATACTGTAAGCGATTATGTAGCTAAGCGCGTAACCCAAAAACGCACCCAAAATGCCCGCAAAAAACGCCACGACTAGGCTTTCGCTCGCAAAAAGGGCGTAAATTTCAAAGTTGCTAGCGCCTATGGCTTTTAGCAGGCCGATCTCTTTTTTGCGTCTGTAAATTTCGCTAGTCATTAGCGAGGTAATGCCGATAGAGGCGACCGCAAGCGCGATGACGCTAACGATACCCATTAGGCTTTGGATTTTTTTCACGATATTACTCTCAGCGTCGCTTACCTGCATCATCGCCTTTGCTGCAACGCCAGCGTAGTTCTCCTCGATCTGATAGGCTATGGAGCTAACATAGGCCGAGCAGTACCACATGTCGTATTCGGCGCTGTCTAGGTTGTCTAAATTTCGCCTGGCCTTGACGGAGAGGTCGTTTTCCGGGATTGTCATCGCCGAAACCTCGGCTTTTGAGTACTGTCCGGGCTTATTTAGAAGCTCCTGAGCTAGCTTTAGCGAGGTTACAATCTTATAGCTTTCTTCGCCGGCTCCTTTTAGGATGCCCGCGATTTTTACGCTACGTCCGTTTAAATTTAGCTCTCCACCGACGCTCAAATTTCGCTTTGCGGCTAAATTTTCGCCCACGAGCACGTTTTGCGTATCGTCGTCCTCTATCCATTTGCCCTCAACCGCCCAAAAGCCAAATAGCGTTTTTACGCCCGTTTTAAACTCCGGCTCGTCGGCCACGTTTGCAAATTTATCAAACCAAGTGCCCGTGATTTGGTATTTTTCGCCGCTAGCGTCTTTTACCTCGCCGTTTAAAAACGGCGCAAACGCCACGATGTTATTTCGCCAAAAAATTTCCTTTACCTTATGCAGATCTTCTTCGTTTAGGTAGTTTTGCGATTTTAGCGGAGTGAAATTTTTACCCTCGATCTCGATAGCTAGCGCTTCGCCCTTTGGCAAGACGACGATATTTGAGCCGTAGCCTCGCAGCTCGCTAGCGATCTGATCGCCGATTTTTAGCGTGATATTTAGCATACAAGCGATCAAAACCGTCGCCAAAAGTATGGTGATAAAGGCCATACCTTTTTGCACCTTCGAGCCGGTGATCGAGCTTTTTATGAGCCTTAGTTGCATATTTTTCATTTTAAAGTCCCGTTTATATCGACGTATTTTTCAGGGTTGGCTTCAAATTCCGCCTGAGTTTTTTCGTTTTCAAAGAAATACGTCCTGTTGTAGTATAAATAAGATTTCGAGCCGATGTTGCTTACTTTTTTGCGGCTTACCGGATCTAGCACCATTTTTTCGACGACTTTTGAGAAATAGTTCGCACCGCTTTGGATGGTATCAAGCGTTACGGTTACGAATTTGCCGTCAAATTCAAACGGCATAGGTATCGGGTTGCAGCCGCCCTCTTTGCCGACTGACGGCAAGAAAATGCGTACGTTACACGAGATGCAGATGAGATCGCCGTCCTTTTTGACATAGCCCATATCGCCGCATATCGCGCACGCGTCAAAGACGATGATCGGCGAAGCGCGGTCGGAAAAGCGGTTTAAGAGGAAAAACCTTATCTCCCTGCCCTCGTCGTTTATGTAGGCGTAGCGGTGTAGTTCATTGTCGGCTAGCTCTTGGACGTCAAATTTAAACTCGTTATTTACGGGTTCTACGACGATAGGATCAGAGATCTCAGGCGGTTTAGATGCGTGCAGGTCGTAGTAAAGCCCGAAAATCAGAGCCGTAACGACGATAGCTATGCTGCTTTTTGAGTTTGCCGCCATGAAATTTCTAGCCGCGTTGTTAAATCTAAATTTATTTGAGCCCACAACCGATTTTACGAGCGGAGTCGGGCGTTTTTTGAAATTTATAACCGCCAAAACCAAAACTAAAAAGATGAAAAAATACTGCGCAAACGTCGTATAATAAATGCCCTTAGCCACAAGCGAGAGCGCCCACGGATACGTAGGTATCATGCCCGCTCGCATAAACTCAAGCCCCGTGTTTGAAAGAGCCTGCACTATCAAAACCGTAAGCGAAAGAAGCGAAAACGTCCATAAGACGTGCTTGCATAGGCACTCTTTTAAATTTGAAACGACGAAAAACAAAATCAGCAAAAGCAAAAACGCAAATATCATCAAAAATAGACTGATGATGGACTGCGTATCGAGTAGCTCGCCCGCAAATACCGGAAAATTCGCGCTTACGTGAGCGTACGTGAGGCCGTAGCCCGCGCCTAAGGCAAAAAACGTTATCATCTTTGCAGGGTTAAATTTGATAAAAATCCAAAGCGCGCTAACTAGCAAAAATACCAAAGTAGCCGCGTCAAACACCATTTTCACGCCGGCGTCATGAAGCGTAAGTCTAGCGATCTTAAAAACGACTATGCCGGTTGCTATACCCAAAACCGAGGGTAGAAACAGCGCTTTTAGGCTCTTTTTGTCGTTGTTTAACGCTGCAAAAAAGACAAATCCTAGTAACGATGAGATAACTTGGACGAAATATATAGACATGATTAGCCCTAAAATTTGAGAATTTAAGTGAAATTTAGAGCGGACTTAGCCGCTCTAAGCCCGAACTATTTAGCAGGCGCTCCGGTATATTGGAATTTATAAGTCGTGGTGAACGGCTCAAACCATTTACCTACGCCTGTTTCTTTGTCTGCGTGACGACCGAAGCCTTGTTTTTCAGGATTTTCTATATGAAATTTTAACTCGTAGTTGCCCACGCCAGCGTCCATTTTTAGGTTAGCGCCGTAGTGAGGGCCGTCTTGAGCGACCATAGGCATAAATGTGCCTT
This sequence comes from uncultured Campylobacter sp., assembly GCA_963542985.1. Lineage (GTDB taxonomy): Bacteria > Campylobacterota > Campylobacteria > Campylobacterales > Campylobacteraceae > Campylobacter_A. Next base: position 4,908 of record CAUUAH010000078.1, read on the forward strand.
TTTTAACTTTGCCGTTATCTAGGTTTTTTAGCTCGTAATTAACTTTTAGATAAGGGATCCACTCGCCAGCCGCAAAGCCGTTTTTGTTTCCCTCGATAGCGTGGATGTCGGCCTCTAGGTGGATGTCGGCTTTACTTGGAGCTAGGTCGATGCCCTTTGGCTCCATGTCGATCGGCTCTAGATAAACAGCAGCTATCTCCATACCGTTGATTTCTACCGGATCGCCGATAGGAAACTCGCCTGCTAGGGCAACTGAAGCAGCAAGGCTAAATGCCAAAGCTGTTTTAACAAATTTGTTCATGTTCTCTCCTTTAATTGGTTTGTAAATTTATTTTTAAGCTTCGCGGCAACCCGCGAAAGCTAGAAACGTCAAATTTAAGCCTCTTTGGCTTGCTTGTTTTTCATTATGATTACGCCGATGATCAGCGCCGCTATCATGATAGCCTGCGGCACTAAGCTCTCGTAATACGGATAAATGCCTAGCCACTCGATAGTCGGGAAGCCCTCGATCTTGGTCGGAACGAAAATTTTACCCTCGACGAACTCCATAAGCCCTTTGCCCACAAACACGATCGACATATAGAAAATGATCGCCGAAGTGACCAAGAAAAACGGTTTGATCGGGATTTTGATAGCAAAAATTTTAAACACGTAGTAAGTAACTAGCAAGACGACGAGTCCTACTACAAATCCCAGAGCTATCATCGAGTAGCCTGCGCTATCTTTAGCGTCAAAAATCAGCGCCTGATAGAAAAGCACGGTCTCCGCGCCCTCTCTAAATACGGCTAAAAATACCGTCCACCAAAGCGCCTTAGCAGAGCCTGCGGATATCGACTCGCTGACGTGGCTTTGGATATATTTGCTCCATTTTTTCGCGCCCGCATTTGAAAGTAGCCAAAAACCGACGTAAAAGAGCAGTCCCACGGCGATAAGCATCACCGCGCCCTCCATCACCTCTCTTTTTTGACCAGCAGCGTCGGCAAATATCAAATTCATAATCCACGCCATAACAAAGCTTAACACGACCGCTACGGCAAGCGAGCTATAAACGATACTCATGCGTTTTTCGTTGCCGGTTTTTAGTAGATACGCCACGACGGCCGCCACGATGATAAGCGCCTCAAATCCCTCGCGAAGTATGATCGTAAGCGCGTAAAGAAATAGCGCCCAAGGCGAACTGCTGCCGCTTGTTTTTTCTAGCGCGGCGTCTAAATTTGCGCCTAGATTATCGGCTGCTTGCTGGAGTCTCTCGACGCTCACGCCCGCTTTCATCAGCGCGACTACTTCGCCGAAATTTCCCTCTATCTTAGTTTTTAGACCGACGTCTATCGCGCCTACTTTATTTTCCATGCCGCTACCTTCGAACTCGTCGAAGTAAATATCCTGCGCATCGCTCATAGCTTTAGCTACGTCTTTTGCGGCATAAAGTTTGATCGCATCGGCGATTTTAGCCTTTATGTTTGCAACGACAGGTGCAAAATCAGTAGCCGCGTCATCCTCGGCGCTATCGGGCAAAACCACGTTTGTAGCTAGCGAGCCCGAGTCCATAGGTAGCTTGGCGACGTTTTCGTATATCAGCGCGTCAAGCTCGTCCAAATTTGACTTTAGTACGTCGGCGGCTACGTCGTTGTTTATCGCTATTATCGCCGTACCCATTCGCTTTTGGATGTCGCCGTCGATGCCCTGACCGCCGTTTATAAATCTACGGATAGCCTCTTCTAGCTTCGTGTTGCGATATAGCTCAAATTTGGCTTTGTTGTTTATCTGCTGTTTTGCTGCGTCTTTATCGCCCTTTTCGTAGGCCGCGGCCGCAGCGCTAAGAGCTGTTTTTATATCGTTATAAACCACCTGCCAGTGCGGCTCGATAGCGGCGCTACTTGCAGGCTGCGCAGTAGTTTGGCTAGCCTCAGTAGCCTTAGCGGTCTGCGCGGCGTCTGCGTTTTTAGGATCGGAGTACTCGCCCACTAGCTTGTGACCGGTGTTTATGACGGGCAAAACCTCATCCATCTCTTTGTTTAGCTCGTCCATTATCGCTTGTATCTCTTCTACGGATTTTTTAGCGATGATGGCTTTGCGGATTTTGCCGAATTTAGACTCCATTGAGTAGGCTTTTTTCTGCCCCAAATTTACCCTGATCGCCGCTTCGATATTTTCGAAATGCCCGAAATACGCATTTTGCGTGGCGGTTTTTGCCTCGTCGATCTTGCCTTCTTTATACTGTTGCATGATGCTTACGAACGAATCTTTTATGCTCTGTATCTCAGGGCCGTAGTCAGTATCCGCCGCATTTAGCATAAACGGGATAAACAAAGCGAGTATAAATTTCAAAAATTTGCTCATAAAAACTCCAAGAAAATATGTTTTAAGCGCCTATTTTACCATTTCAAAACTTTAGCGAAAATAAAAAAGGCTATCAAGTATAAGTCTTATCAACAAGCTATATTTTTTGATTATCAGATTGATCCGACTTTGAAATTTTAGTAAATTTAATGGGTAAAATTTGAAAGAAAATTCGGGAGCGAGCCGCCCCCGAATTTGAGTTAGATAGTGGCGCCCGCTTGTCTTAGCATAACGCGTTTGCGATATACGTTTGACACGTCTGCGGCTGTCTCTTATACACATCTGACGCTGCCGACGATCTTA
>CAUUAH010000079.1:0-7541 GCA_963542985.1 uncultured Campylobacter sp.
GAAATTTTACGCCTCATTAGCTCGAGCCAAAACATCAACGAATGTATGGTGCTTAGCACCTGCAACCGCGTCGAGATCATCGCTAGCGTCAAGACGGTCGAAGGCTCTAGCAAGCACATCATCGCCTGCATGTCGCTCATCTGCGGTATCCCTTTTGAGGAGCTGCAAAGCAGAGCCGACATCTACGAAGATAACGGCGCCGTGCACCATCTCTTTGCTGTAGCTAGCTCGCTAGATAGTCTAGTCATCGGCGAAACGCAGATCGCTGGGCAGCTAAAAGAGGCTTATAAATTTGCACGCGCTAACGGCAAATGCGGCGCAAAGCTTGGCAGGGCGATGGAGTTTGCCTTTAAGTGTGCGGCGGAGGTGCGAAACAAAACCGAAATCTCCAAAAATCCGATCTCGGTCTCAAGCGTCGCGGTGGCGAAGGCAAAAGAAATTTTCGGTACGCTAAACGGCATGGTCGCCGTGATAGTAGGTGCTGGCGAGATGGCGGAGCTAGCCGCAAAACACCTAATCGCAAGCGGTGCGCGAACGATAATCGTCAGTCGAAATAAAGAACGCGCTAAAAATTTAGCCCTGACGCTGGGGGATAATAACGAATACGACGCGCTTTCAAACGTAGCGCAGTATATTAACAAATATCAAATCATATTTTCCGCGACCGCTGCGCCGCATCCCGTTTTGATCGACTCGATGGTGGAGCCAAAGGAGTTTAAGCGCTACTTTTTTGATATAGCCGTGCCGCGCGATATCGCTATCACCGAGAGCGAAAATATCAAAATTTACGCCGTGGACGACTTGCAAGAGATCGTAAATAAAAATCTAGCCCTGCGCGAGGAGCAAGCACAGATCGCATACGGTATCGTCGGGCGAAATACGGCGGCGTTTTTCCAAATGCTGCGCGAGCTAGCCGTCACGCCGCTAATCAAAGGCATCAGAGAGCAGGCTAAAGAGTGCGCCGAGAGAGAGCTAGCAAAAGCCCTAAAAAAGGGCTATCTAAAACATAGCGACAAAGAGGAAGCATACCGCCTCATACATCAGGTTTTTAAGGCGTTTTTACACGCGCCGACGATAAATTTAAAAAACCTCGCGGGCGCTGCGGGAAGCGAAGCGCAGCTAAGAGCTATCGGGGAAATCTTTAACGTCGCGGAGCAAACGCCGCAAGAAGAAAATAACGAATTTGAATGGGAGAACGAATGAAATTTAGCAAACTTTACGCGCCGACGGCAAAAGAAGCGCCAAAAGACGCAAGCCTGGCAAGTCATAAATTTTTGCTCCGAGCGGGCTACGCCGAGCAGGTAGGTAGCGGACTTTACAACTTTTTGCCGCTTGGCAAACGGGTGCTTGAAAATATAAAAAATATCGTCAAAGAGGAGCTTGACGAAGCGGGTGCGCAGGAGATCTCGATGAGCTTCGTCACGTCGGCTGATCTTTGGCGCGAGAGCGGACGCTTTGACGTCTACGGCAAGGAGCTTTTGCGCTTTAAGGACCGCAAAGAAAACGACTTTGTTTTAAGCCCGACAAACGAAGAGAGCGTGGTCGCGCTCGTGCGAGGCAAGGTAACGTCCTATAAGCAACTGCCGCTAAATTTATATCAGATAAATACAAAATTTAGAGATGAGGCGAGGCCGAGATTCGGGTTACTTAGAGGGCGCGAGTTTTTGATGAAGGACGGATATAGCTTCCACGCAAACGCCGAGGATCTGGACCGCGAATTTGACCTGATGGAAAAAACTTATAGCAAAATTTTCACTCGCCTCGGGTTAAATTTCCGTGCGGTTAGAGCCGATAGCGGCGCGATAGGCGGCAGCGGAAGCAAAGAGTTTATGGTGCTGGCAAATAGCGGCGAGGACGACATCATCGTCTGCGAAAACTGCGACTACGCCGCAAACATAGAGGCCGCAACCCGTGCAAAACGAACGACGCAGGCTGAAAGACCCGAGGCTGACGCGGCTAAATTTTTAACGCCGAATGCCAAAACTATCAAAGACGTGGCAGAGTTTTTTAGAGTCGATGAGTTTTACTGTATAAAAGCGGTGATAAAAAAGGCGATTTTCATTGACGCAAAAGGCGAAAAGAGCGAGAAAATCGTGGTATTTTTCGTGCGCGGCGAGGACGAACTACAAGAGGTCAAGGCTCAAAACGCATGCGCGGCGCTCGAGCTAGCGGACGCGACCGAAGCCGAGATCGCGGCGGCCGGGCTTGTGGGCGGATTTTGCGGGCCGGTCGGGCTAAAGGGCGTGGAGTTTTATATCGATAAAGAGCTTGAAGGCGAGACGCAGATGATCTGCGGCGCAAACGAGCGGGATTATCACTTCGTCGGCGTTAGCGTTAGCAGCTTTAACGCGGAGCGCTTCAAAGACCTAACCGCCGTAAAAGCCGGCGACAAATGCCCTTGTTGCGGCCGAAATTTAAGCGTTAGCAAAGGTATCGAGGTCGGACATATATTTAAGCTAGGCACCAAATACTCAGAGCCGATGGGTGCGACGTTTTTGGACGAAAACGGCAAGGCAAAACCGTTTATCATGGGCTGCTACGGCATCGGCATTAGCCGCCTGGTAGCCGTCGCCGTCGAGGCTAAGCACGACGAAAAAGGCATAATCTGGAACGAAACCCTAGCTCCGTTTAAATTTGAAATCATCGTCTCAAATTTAAAGGACGACGAGGGCGTTAAATTTGCGCAGGGACTTTACGAGAGCTTGCGCGCGGCTGGCGTTTCGGTGCTGCTTGACGATAGAAACGAGCGCTTTGGCGTAAAGATGAGCGAATTTGAGCTGATGGGATTTCCTTATGCCGTGATCGTGGGCAAGGGGCTAGCTGAAGGTACGGTAGAGCTCGTTACGCGGAGCGGCCTAGTTAAAGAAACCGTCAAAGCGAGCGAAATTTTAGCGCGACTAAAGAGCCTATGATAAAGCATTTTTTTACGCCCTACGTCGTTTTGGAGATCGCGGCGGCGTATTTTTTTATCCACGCGTACGGATTTTTAAATTTGGTTCTAGAGGTCATTGCGTCGGCCGTTTTGGGGCTGTTTTTTATGTTTCGCGTTGGATTTTTTCAGCTAACGAGCAATATCGCGTTTTTTAAGCCCGCAGACGTCTTTAGTAGCGTAGGTATGGCGATCGGGGGATTTTTTATGTTTATCCCGGGGCTTATCACCGACGTTTTGGGCGCGGCGATCGTAGCGGTTGCGTTTTTTGCAAATTTGAAAAACGGCGGCGAGCGGGCGAGAGCGGGCGAATTTTACCGCGAAAAATTTGAGAGCGGACAGAGTAAACCGCGCAATGACGGCGAGATCATCGACGTCGAAGTCGTGGAAGAAAAGAGGCAAATATGGAAAAACTAAAAATCGCAACGAGAAAAAGCGTGCTGGCGATGTGGCAAAGCGAGCATATCAGGGATAAAATTTTAGCCCGCTATCCGCAAATCGCAGTCGAGCTAACCGGCATGAAAACCAAAGGCGACGTGATCCTAGACACTCCGCTGGCTAAGATCGGCGGCAAGGGGCTTTTTACAAAAGAGCTAGAAGATAGCATGCTAAGCGGCGAAACGCACATCGCCGTGCATAGCCTAAAAGACGTGCCTGTCGTTTTTCCAGAGGGGCTGGTGCTGGCCGCGATCTGCTCGCGCGAGGACGTGAGGGACGCGATGCTAAGCGAAAAATACGCTAAATTTGAGGATCTACCCCAGGGCGCGCGCGTGGGCACGACGAGTCTGCGCCGCAAAATGCAGCTTTTAGCGATGCGTCCAGATCTTGAGATAATATCGCTGCGAGGCAACGTCCAAACCCGCCTGCGCAAGCTCAAAGAGGGCGAATTTGACGCGATCATACTAGCGATGGCGGGCGTGAACCGCTTAAATTTACGCTCCGAAGTCGCGCATATCGTGCCGTTTGAGCTAGATCAGATGGTTCCTGCGATGGGGCAGGGGGCGCTAGGTATCGAGGCTAGAGAGGACTCTGAAATTTTAAATTTGATAGAGTTTTTAAAAGATGAAAAAGCCGTGATAGAAACGACCGTGGAGCGTGATTTCGTCGCGATGTTAGAGGGTGGCTGCCAGGTGCCTATCGGCGTAAATGCAAATTTAAACGGCGACAAGATCGAGATACGCGCAGTCGTGGGACTACCCGACGGCAGCGAGAGTATACGCGAAAATATCGTCGCGCAAAAAAGCGAGTGGAAGAGTGTGGGCGCCGAGCTTGGACGGATATTTATCAGCAAGGGCGCAAAGGAGCTGCTAAAACGCGCCGAGGAGATGGCGTAGAGGCGTGTTTGAGCTAAATTTTAAAGCAAAAGCAGTAACCGCTACTAAAAACAGTAAAGATAACTACTATATGATCGGTCTTGCAGACGACAAATACGACTACAAAAACTACATAATCTTTCAAAGACCGATCAAACTCAAAAAAAGATGACGACGAAAACGCCGATATAAACGGCCTATACGCGGAGTGTAACGGCGACGTTTGTTATAACGTTTGCAAATGCGTAACTATCACTGATAAAACCATAGTTTTTGAAGTGGAGGATAGTATCATCAGCGCCAATATAGAAGGCGTGCGGCTAAATGAACGCTTTATGAAATACTGCAAAGAGATATTTGGCGAGTTGCTAAAGCGTAGCGTGTCGGAATAGGTTTTAAATTTAATAAATTTGCCGCTATTTTTGGAATTACGACGCCGTCTGGCGTATTAACTTAGTAAAATAAAACTGCAATGAAATGTTTTAAAAAGATTTAAGTATCACGGTGCGCACGAGTGCGGCTTTACGGGTATTGCAGCTACTGGGCGTAAATTTAGCGCTAGGGTGATGAATTTTTACTATTTTAACGACGCCGGCAAGATCACGAACGACGTGGCGGCCGAGGGCATGATCGCCATCTTGCGAGCTATCGGCGCGTGCGATAAATAATTATTCAGGGCGCCGCTTCGCCTTTTTCAGCTATTTTTGGCTAAAATCGCCCAAAAATCAAAAAGGCGAAATATGGACTACATCAAGCTTCTAAAAGATAACGGCCTGCTGCGCGTCATTGATGAGCCCGCGGATATCGATCTGGAGATAGCTCACGCGAGCTACATCGAGGTCAAGCGCGAAAACTCGCAGGCGCTGCTTTTTACAAGCCCTATCTGCAAAAAAACGGGGCGCAAATTTGCTCCCGTGCTAACCAACATCTACGGCTCAAAGCGCGCCTTAGAGCTTATTTTCGGACGCGAGCCCGACGAGATCGCAAGCGAGATCGAGCGGCTTTTAAAACCTAAAAAACCTAAAAGCTTTGGCGAAAAGCTAAATTTTGCCGCGTATTTGTTTGAGATGAGAAAAATTTTCACGAAAAGATTAAAAGGCGAGGGCGAGTGCCAGCAGGTCAAATTTACGGGCGAGGATGTCGATCTTTTGAGCCTTCCAGCGCTAAAAACATGGCCGCTTGACGGCGGCGCCTTTATCACGATGGGGCAGGTCTATACGCAAAGCCCTGACGGCGAACTGCAAAACGTCGGCATGTACCGATTGCAAATTTATGGTAAAAATCGCCTCGGCATGCACTGGCAGATCCACAAAGACGGCGCGAATTTCTTTAACGAATACAAGCGCGCAGGCCGCAAGATGCCCGTATCCGTGGCAATAGGCGGCGATCCGCTTTATATCTGGTGCGGTCAGGCGCCGCTGCCAAAGGGTGTGTTTGAGCTGCTACTTTACGGCTTTATCCGCAAAGAGCCGGCCAAACTCGTAAAGTCGCTAACGAATGAAATTTACGTCCCGCACGACGCAGACTACGTGATCGAGGGTTTTGTGGATACGGATAAATTTGAGCTTGAAGGGCCGTTTGGCGATCATACGGGTTTTTATACGCCGGTGGGGCCGTTTCCCGTTATGGAGGTTACGGCGATCACGAGCAAACGTGAGCCTGTATTTCACGCGACCGTGGTTGGCAAGCCGCCGCTTGAGGATAAGTACATGGGCTGGGCGACGGAGCGCATTTTCCTACCGCTTTTGCGTACGACGGTGCCCGAGCTTCTAGACTACAACATGCCTGAAAACGGCGTCTTTCACAACCTGATTTTAGCTAAAATCAACGCCCTTTATCCGGCGCATGCCAAGCAGGCTATGCACGCATTTTGGGGCGTTGGGCAGATGAGCTTCGTCAAACACGCGGTTTTTGTGGGCGATGATGCGCCTGATTTGAGCGATTACGACGCGCTTACGGAGCATATTTTAAACCGCTTCGGCGATAAAAGCCTGCTAATCAGCGAGGGCGTGTGCGATCAGCTCGATCATGCTAGTCCGAACTCGTGCTTCGGCGGTAAGCTAGGAATCGACGCGACGCAGGACTTTTCTACGCCTGCGCCTATGCTTTTAGACGATGCCGCGCTGCTTGCTAAATTTAAAGAAATAGAGCCGAATTTAACGCAGCTCGTACAGTTTAAAACAAATACCAAAACGCCGATTTGCGTCGTCAAATTTGATAAAAACCGCCTCGTAAAAGAGGTTTTTGATGAGCTTTTGAAATTTAAAGAGCACTTTAAACTACTCGTTTTCGTTGGCCCCGAAAACCGCCTGGAAAACCCGTATATGCTGCTTTGGCGCGTGACTAATAACATTGACGCATTGCGTGATATCTACGTGCGCGAGGGTGCGGTCTGTATCGACGCGACTGCAAAAGGCGAGGCCGAGGGCTATACGCGCGGCTGGCCGCTACAAACCGACTGCGACCGCGAAGTCGTGGCGGATCTGGTTAAGCGCGGCATAGTAAAAGATGAGCCTGAGCTGTTTAGTAAATTTGAGATTTTCGGATAAATTTTTTAACTCGATAAATTTAAAAGCGGCTAAATTTGCCGAGCCGCCTAAATAAATTCGTTTTTCAAGCGCCTTTTTAGCCCGAATTTTATAAAATCGCAAAATGGATAAAGAACGCCTAATAATCGATAAATTTAGCAACTCCTTCATCGGCGACGACGGCGCCGTAGTGGCGCATGAGCGCGGCCGGTGGGTGTATAGCAAGGACCTTTTTTGCGAGGGGACGCACTTCCTGGCAGGCTGGCTTAGCATGGAGGAGATCGCGCGCAAGGCGATGCTCGTAAATCTCTCCGACGCCGTCGCGATGAACGCCAAGCCTAAATTTACGCTTTTGGGGCTTGGGCTACCTAAAAACACGAGCGCGGCGCAGATCTCGGCATTACGCAAAGGATTTGCGGACGTTTGCGACGAGTACGGCGTCACTATCATCGGCGGCGACACGATCGGTAGCGATAAAATTTTACTTAGCGTTACGATTATCTCGCGGCTTTGCGGCAAGGCGGTTTTGCGAAGCGGAGCAAAAAAAGGCGATCTGGTCGCTTTTACGGGCGAGCTTGGAGGCAGTTTAAAAGGGCTTAGGACGCTTTTAAACGGCGGACGGGTCGCGTCAAATTCTCGTTTTAAAAGACCTATTTTAAAAGATAAATTTTTCTACGCCGCAGCTGATAAGATAAACGCCGCCATGGATGTCTCAGACGGGCTTGGAGCTGTCTCTTATACACATCTCCGAGCCCACGAGACTAGCGCTCA
>CAUUAH010000080.1:0-7518 GCA_963542985.1 uncultured Campylobacter sp.
CATACGAGATGAGCGATAGTCTCGTGGGCTCGGAGATGTTTATAAGAGACAGTCTGAAGTCTGGCGCCGTAGATAAAATAAAATGAAAATTTAAGCGGCGCGCGGAACTTTTTTAAGATTATAGCGACAAAAAACCTAATGAAAGCTTTTAACGAGATTCATGACGAGCAAATTCCACCCGTCTACGAGCACGAAAATAAGCAGCTTAAACGGCAAGGAAATCATCGTCGGCGGCAGCATCATCATACCCATCGCCATGAGCACGGAGCTAACGACCATATCGATGACCAAAAACGGCAGATAGAGCAAAAACGCTATCTCAAACGCCGTTTTCATCTCGCTGATCATAAACGCGCTCATCACGACCGTGAGCGGGATATCGTCGAAGCTTTGCGGGTTTGGCATATTTCTGATACGTAAAAACAGCGCCAGATCCTTCTCGCGCGTATTTTTTATCATAAACTCTCTAAAGGGCTTTACGCCGCGCTCAAAGGCCTCTTGATAGCCGATTTGCTCACTTAGATACGGCTGCACGCCCGCTTCGTAGGCTTGCTTGCCCACAGGCTCCATGATAAAAAACGTAAGCACCATCGCAAGGCTAATAAGCACCGTAGACGGCGGCATCTGCTGCGTACCCATCGCCTGGCGTAAAAACGAAAAAACGATAATGAGCCGCAAAAAGCTCGTCATCATAAATACGAGAGAAGGGGCAAGCGTAAGGACTGTGAGGACGAGTAGGACGTTTAGCGAGCTAACTAGCTGGGTTGGCGTAGTAGGCGCGCTTAGGCTGAGATTTACGGTCGGGATCGTGACGTTATCCTCGCCGATCGCGACCGCCGCAAATATAAAAAACAGCAAAAACGTCAGTTTTTTCAAATTTACTCCTGCGCGTCCAGTATGCTTTTTTGCGTTTTGGCTTTGTCGTCTAAATTTAACGAAACGAAGTGGATCTCGACCCTGCGGTTTTTCTCCCTGCCCTGCTCGGTGAAATTCGTCGCAAACGGCTCAAATTCAGCCTTTGCGGATGCAGTTAGCTTTTTAGGATCGACTCCGTCTTTGATAAGCTCGCTAACCACGCTGATAGCACGGGCCGATGATAGCTGCCAGTTGTCTCTAAACTCGGCAGAGCCCGGCTGCTCGCTATCGGTGTGCCCGATCACGTTTGCTACGACGTCAGGCGGCAGCTTTGCTATCACCATCGCGATACGTTTTAAAAACAGCAGCGCATCGTCGCTTTGCAGCTGGGCGCTGTCTTTTGCAAAGAGTAAATTTGCAGGTAGCCTAATCACAAAACCACTCTCGCTCTCCTCAAACGTAACCTCGGGCGAGCCGCTAGCGTGCAAAAGTTCGTTGATAGAGCGCAGAGTCTGCTCGAAATTCGACTTCACGCCCGTGCGCTCTTTGTTTGAGGTGGCATGGTCGTCTTGATTTTGCTCGGCGCTGACGTCGGGTTTTACGCCGCCCTCAAGCACGCCCAAAGCCCCGCTTAGCGAGCCGATCGCAGCTTCTAGCTTCTTTGCGTCCATCGTACTCATAGAAAGAAGCAGTACGAAAAAGCAAAGCAACAGCGACATCAAGTCGCCAAACGCCGCGAGCCACTCGGGTAAGCATTTGGGGCAGTCGCCCGGATCGATTAACTTTTTAGCCATTTTTTCTACTTATCAAACTGACTGACGCGGTCTTTAGGCGGTAAAAACGATAGTAGCTTCATCTCGAGCGTCCTAGGGTTGTCGCCCGCTTGGATCGCCATTATGCCCTCTAGCATTAGCACCTTTGCTGTGCCTTCGTCCTTGTCGCGGATACTTAGGATGTTTGCTACGGGCGAGCCAAGGATGTTTCCTATCATCGCGCCGTAAAGCGTCGTGATGAGTGCGACCGCCATCGATGGACCGATGGCCGAGGGATCGGACATGTTCATGAGCATCGCGACCAGACCGATGAGCGTACCGATCATACCCATCGAGCCCGCAAAGCCCGCGATTTGCTCAAAAATTTTGATATTATCGCCGTGTCTAGAGCTGGCCTGCTCCATATCTATCTCAAGTAGCGTTCTGATGGCGTCCGGTTCGTTGCCATCAACCGCCATAGATAGACCCTTTTTTAGAAACGGATCGGTTTCGTTATTTGCATCGCTCTCAAGCGCTAGGATACCGTCGCGGCGGGCTTTTGTGGAGTATTCGACCATTTTTTTTACGATTTCTGGGAGATTGTAGGTTTTTGGCTTTACCGCGATGCCGTAAAACGTGCCTAGCTTTTTTATCTGCTCCATCTTAAAGCCGATCATCAGCGCGCAAATCGTACCGCCAAAAACGATCAAAACCGAGGGAATATCGATGTAAGCTCCGATTCCGACGCCCATCTGCATGGAACCTAGCAAAAGCACCATAATAACTATCCAACCGACGAGGCTACCTAAATCCATCTTGCAACTTTCTATATTGTAAATTTGGTTTGTATTTTAGTTTTTTTTAGTTGAAAATACAGTTAAATTTAGGTTAGCTTTTTGCAAAAGCCGTTCCAAAGCGGCGTAAAATTTTTCAAAATTTTATATTTTGTCAAAATTTGATTAAAAAAAACGAAGCAAAATTTTAAACGAGAGCAAGAGATAGCGTCTTGCCGCGAGCGCAAATTTGACGAATTTATCGCTCGCACGCTATCAATGCTTAGCAAAAGGCAAATTTAGCTAAGCCTTTTTTGGCTTAAACGCCCTTTTTGCAGTCATATAAAAGCCGCTAAAGATAAAAAGCGCCATCAAAAGCGAAACTACCGACCACAAAATTTTACCCGCAAGCCCGAAAAAATACCCCGTATGTAGCTGATAGTTCGTGCTTTTTACCATACCTACGGTTATGCCCTCGGTTTGTTTTTGCTCCGCCATCTTGCCCTCTTTTACGTTTACGGAGGTCATTTTCGGACGAGTGGTGCTAGGCGCGTCGGGCTCGTAGTATCTGACGTTTATCTTATCTCCGGCCGCTAGCATCAGGCTAAATTCTTTATACTCTATGCCGCTTGATTTAAATATCTCGTAAGCCCTCTGCACATCGCTAAATTTATACTCGGCGCTCTTTTTACCCTCTGCTTTTGCGGGCGCGCCCTCTTTGCGCTCGGCCTCTTTAGGCAAATTTTGCGCACTAACGAAAAGCTCGGTCACCGCGCCGTTATACCAGCGGTACGACCACATGAGGCCCGTTAGACAGACGACGAGATAGATCACCGCGCTTAAGGCGCCTAAACTCGTGTGCAGGTTGTGAAAAAGGGCGTATTTTTTGAGTTTAAAATTCGGCTTTATCGCCTCGGTAAATTTGCGTTTTATCCTTGGGAAATGCAGCCAAACGCCGCTTATCACGAGCACTATCATCGCGACCGTACTAGCGCCTACGATCTGCTTACCGATCTCGCCAGCGGTTTTATTGCCAGTTAGCGCAAAGCCTAAATTTCGGTGCAGCGACATCGCTACGCGTACAAAAGCGACTCCGTAGTCCTTGCCTATGATCTGCGCAGTATAGGGATCGACCAGATAGGCATCGCTGTTGCTAGCATAAATTTTGACCGCTTCGTTTTCGCTTTTGGGTAGTACGAGCCTTACCGGCTGTTTAACGCCCGTTTGTTCGCTAAAGCTTTGCAGGATTTTTTCCGCGCTTAGTATTTCGCCCGTTTTTTCCACCTTGGCGGCGTTTAAATTTATAAGCTCCTCAAGTTCGTGCTGATACGATAAAATCGCGCCAGTAACGCCGATAACGAGTAGCGGAACGGCAAAAATAATCGATAAAATTAGGTGGAGATTAAACAAAAACTGATTTCTTCTTAAGGCCTTTTTTAAAAATGCAAGCAAGCAACATCCTTTAAATTTTGATTTTGATTATTTTTAAAACTCGTGATTATATTGATTAATACTTAAGAAATTGTTAAGTCCAAAAAGCATTAATCACGCATTTAGCAAATTTGAGATAAAATCGCTCAAATTTAAATAAGGAAAAAAGATGAGCGATATCGGCGTAGTGGTGCTTGCCGCGGGGCTTGGCACAAGGATGAAATCAACCAAACCAAAGGTGCTTTTCGAGCTTTGCGGAGAGCCGATGATTATCCATATTTTGCGCAAGGCTTATGAGATCAGTAGCGACGTGAGCGTAGTTTTGAGCTATCAAAAAGAGCTAGTGGGAGCCAAAATCAAAGAAATTTTCCCTCAAACTAAAATTTACGAGCAAAATTTAAAGGATTTCCCGGGCACTGCGGGCGCGCTAAAAAACATACCGTTAAATAGCGAAAAAACGCTGATTTTGTGCGGAGATATGCCGCTTATAAAAACCAACGACCTAATCCGCCTAAGCGCGGGAAACTCAGACGTCGCGCTAAGCGTTTTTGAGGCGGCAGACCCCTACGGATACGGCCGCGTGATCGTAAATAACGGCAAAGTCGAGGCCATCGTCGAGCAAAAGGACGCGACCGAGACGCAAAAAATGATAAAAAGCGCAAACGCCGGCTGCTACTGCTTTAAAAGCGAAGTTTTGCGCGAGATTTTGCCTCTCATCGGCAACGAAAACTCGCAGAAAGAATTCTACCTAACCGACGCGATAAAAATCGCAAACGAGCGCGGCCTAAAATGCTGGGCCATCAGCGTCGAAGAGCAAAATTTCATGGGTATAAACGATAAATTTCAGCTCAGTATCGCCCAAAATTTGATGCAGGACGAAATCAAGAAAAATTTGATGAAAAGCGGCGTACTCATGCGGCTACCTAATAGCGTATATATCGACTCTAGAGCCAAATTTGAAGGCGAATGCGTCATCGAAGAAAACGTAAGCGTCATCGGAGAGTGCCTCATCAAAAACTCCGTCATCAAAAGCGGCTCGGTCATAGAAAACTCCGTCATCGAAGACTCCGACATCGGCCCGCTAGCGCACCTACGCCCAAAATGCGAGATCAAAAACACTCACATCGGAAACTTCGTCGAGCTAAAAGCAGCCAGACTAAACGGCGTCAAAGCAGGCCACCTGAGCTATCTGGGCGACTGCGAGATAGGTAGCGGCACAAACATCGGCTGCGGCACGATCACGTGCAACTACGACGGCAAAGCCAAGCACAAAACGATCATCGGCAAAAACGTCTTTATCGGCTCGGACACGCAGCTCATCGCACCCGTAAAAGTCGGCGACGACGTGCTAATCGCCGCAGGAAGTACCGTAACTAGCGACGTGCCAAGCGGCGCGCTAGCCATCAGCCGCACGAAACAGGTCAATAAAGAAGGCTTTTTCTATAAATTTTTTAACGACGCGAAAAGCGACGAAAATGCTGAAAAATAAAAAAATTTTGCTCGCGGTTTGCGGCAGTATCGCGTTTTATAAGGCTTATGAAATTTTATCCGTACTAAAAAAAGAGGGTGCGGACGTGCGCGTTATGCTTAGCGAAGGGGCGCTTAAATTTTGCTCGGAAGCGGGCTTTGAGGCACTGTGCGAGCATAAAATTTTAACCTCGCGCACGGAAAACTGGCAGGACGGACTAAACCACATCGCCTACGCCAAAACCGATCTCATTTTGATCGCGCCTGCTAGCGTAAATACGATAAACAAGCTTGCTAGCGGCATTTGCGATAACGTCTTTATGCAGACTCTGATAGCTAGTCCGGCTCCCCTACTCATCGCGCCCGCAGCCAACGACAAAATGATAAATCACTTCGCCACGCGCAAAAATTTCGAGTTTTTAGCGGCAAACGGCGCGAGATTTATCGAACCGGTAGAAAAAACCCTAGCATGCGGCGACACGGGTAAAGGCGCGCTAGCAGACGTTTCTACGATCATCTACGAAACCAAAAGGATGCTAACGGAGCCAAAATTTAAAGGGCAAAAAGTGATCATCACGGGCGGCGCCACGAGCGAAAAGATCGACGACGTAAGAGCCGTGACGAATCTATCCAGCGGCAAGATGTCGCGAGCGCTTGCCGACGCATTTTACTACGCGGGCGCGGACGTAACGCTGATAGCCAGCTTTGAGACGGCAAACGCGCCTTATAAAACGCTCAAATTTCAAAGCTCGGCGGAGTTAAAAGAGCTGCTGCACGCAAATTTGACGGACGCAAATTTACTCGCTATGGCGGCTGCGGTTAGCGACTACGCTCCAAAAACCAAATTTGAAGGCAAGCTAAAAAAGCAAAACTTAGGCGAAATTTGGACGCTGGAGCTCACTCAAAACGATGATGTTTTGGGCTCTTTGGCGGATTTTAAAAACGTTAAAAAAATCGGCTTTAAAATGGAAACGGACGGCGCAAACGCCATGCAAAACGCAAAAAATATGCTTGAGAAAAAGAGCCTCGACGCCGTTTGCCTAAATGTGCTTGGCGGCGATATAAATTTCGGCTCTGATAGCACGCAAATCGCCTTTATAACGACCCGTGACGCGCAAAATATCGCGCTAACATCTAAAGATGACGCGGCGCGGCAAATCGTAAATTTAGCAAGCAAGCTATGATAAATCCCGTCTCACGAGTGCAAAAAATCGCAAGCGGCGGCGCTGGCACGGCTCTAAACGCGAGCCTGCCCATCAGTATCAAGGTCACCGAAAAGACGGGCTACAATCGATACAATCTCAAAATGGGCAACAAAATCCTAAGCACCAAAAGCATGAAAAGCCTCGACGTGGACGGCGAATACTGGGGCGAGATCGCAAGCGGCACCGAAAATATCGTGATAAGAAATCTTTTTAAAAAGCCAAATTTGACCTACGCTGCGCCAGACGGACTAGCACTCATAGAAAGGCTGATAAGCGAGCCGGATTTAAGCTGGTTTTATGAATATATATTTAACGGCCTTAGCGCGGCAGACTCGCGGGAATCGTTTGAAAATCTTGCTCAAATGCTGCTTGTGCTGCAAAAAAATATCATTAATATTTCGTTTGTTTATAACGGTGCAAAAGGCGTTTTTCAGATGAAATTTGACGGAGCTAAAACGAGTCAAATTTACCTTGTTTTTTCAAATTTTGCTCCGATTATTTTTACGCTAAAAGGCGGGCAAATACTTAGCGCTCAAACGCCGTTTGACAAGGTTGCTAGGCTCTTGCGAGACGAGTTTAGCTGCGAAGCGCAAACGACTCAAAACATCGCCGCTTTCTTTGATCCAAGCGGCAAAATAATTGATTTTAAGGGCTAAAAATGAACGAGCTAAATCACCTAGCTATCATCATGGACGGCAACGGCAGATGGGCCAAACGCCGCGGTTTGCTACGTACCAAAGGGCACGAAACTGGCGCAAACGTCGTGGAGCAGATGTGCGAGTTTTGCATCGACGAGGGCGTGGCGGTGCTGAGCCTTTATGCATTTAGCACCGAAAACTGGAAGCGCCCAAAGAGCGAAGTGGCGTTTTTGATGGAGCTTTTGCACAAATTTCTACTCTCAAAACGCGATAGTTTTATCAAAAACGGCATCAAATTTAACGTTATCGGCGACGAAAGTCCGCTTAGTGATAAACTAAAAAATGAGATAGCTGCTGTCTCTTATACACATCTGACGCTGCCGACGATCTTACGCGT
>CAUUAH010000081.1:0-7506 GCA_963542985.1 uncultured Campylobacter sp.
GTTAGAAAAACTTGAAAAATTTGTTGATTTCATAAGAGGAGTTACTTATAATAAAAATTTGGTCGTTATTAATGAGACTAAAAATAAGATTTTAACCTCGGATAATATAAAACTAGATGGCGGATTTGTTATTGAAAAGGTAATTTATTTAAATGACGATATAATTTTAGATAATAACAAGCGCTTAAAACAAAATGATATTTTTATATGCGTTTCAAGCGGTAGTAAAAATCATGTTGGAAAAGTTGCTTTTATTGATTATGACACGAATTATTTTGCTGGCGGTTTTATGGGGATTTTGCGTTCAAATTCAAATAATTTTATAAAGTTTGTTTTTTATTTTCTTAATAGTAAAAATGGCAAAAAGTTACTTCAAGAACTATCAACTGGCTCAAATATAAACAATTTGAGTTCAAAAATTTTAGATATTAGAATTCCAAAACCTCCGCTTGAAATTCAAGAGCAAATCGTAGCCGAATGCGAAAAAGTAGATAATGAGTTTAAAACTATTAGAATGGAAATTGACGAGCTAAAAACTAAAATAAGCGAAATTTTTACAAAATTCGGAATAAGTTTTAACACAAATGGGGGGGGGGTATGAGCCGTTAAGGAATTTTGGCGTCGTCTTTAACCCTTCAAGGTCTGAAATTAGAAATTTACCGAGCGACTTGCTAGTATCTTTCGTAGATATGCAAAGCGTTAGTGAAAACGGATATATAGAAAATAAAATAACTAAGCCGTTAAAGGAAGTAATGGCGGGTAGTTACACGTATTTTGCGGAAAATGACATAATAATCGCTAAAATAACGCCTTGTATGGAAAATGGCAAGTGTGCCGTGGCAAGCGGTTTGTCAAACGGCATAGGGCTTGGAAGTAGCGAATTTCACGTTTTAAGGTGCGATGCAAGTAAAATTTTACCTAAATTTTTATTCGGATTTTTAAATAGACAAATAGTTAGAGATGAAGCGGCAAAAAATATGATGGGAGCAAGCGGTCATCGTCGAGTCCCAATAAAATTTTATCAAGACCTAGGAGCTAAATTTCCATCGATTGAAATCCAAAATCAAATCGTAACCGAATTTGAAAATTTAGAAAGCGAAATTCTGCAAAGAGAACAAAAGCTGATAAATTTACAAGGTGCATACGGCGAAATTTTAGATAAATACTTAAGCTAATTTTACGGTTAAATTTCGCCGCCGCCGGTAGACCTAAATTTGTAATTTCGCTCAAATTTAGGTCGAGTTAAGAGAAAAATATCGTAAAATTAGACTTAAATTTAAGCCGTCGTTCCCTCATTCATCGCGTCGTATTCTTCAAAAGTTCCCTTAAAATCGACAACCTCGCCGTTGCCTTTGAGGTGGATGATGCGGTTGGCAAATGCATCGATGAGCTCGCGGTCGTGGCTCACGCAGATGACGTTGCCGCCGAATTTATACAGCGCCTCGCCTAGAGCGATGATGGCTTCGAGGTCTAGGTGGTTGTTCGGCTCGTCTAGCACGAGCAGGTTGCCGCGCTCTAGCATCAGGCGGCTTAGCATCAGGCGGTGTTTCTCGCCTCCGCTTAGGCTGCCGACCGATTTTTCCTGCTCGGCGCCGCTAAATAGCATGCGGCCTAGGCACTTACGGATCTCGTCTAGGTCTTTGTTGTTTTCGTCTTGCAGCCACTCGTAGAGCTTTAGCTCGCCGGTGATTTTATTCGTCGTATCCTGCGCGAAATAGCTAGGCTCTATCGTCGCGCCCACGTGCACGTCGCCGCTATCTGGAGCAACCTCGCCGATGATGATTTTAGCCAGCGTGCTTTTGCCTACGCCGTTTGCGCCAATGATGGCGACTTTGTCGTTCTTTTCGAGTTTGAAGCTAAAATTTTCAAACAAAACCTTGTCGTATTTTTTGCTGACGCCGCGCACCTCCAGGATCTCGTTGCCGATGTCGCGTTTGGTGCGGAAAAGTATGCTAGGATCGCGTCTGCTTGATACTTTGATCTCCTCGATGTCGAGTTTGTTTAGCTGCTTTTGGCGGCTCGTGGCTTGGCGGGCTTTGCTTGCGTTTGCCGAGAATCGCGCGATAAATTTCTCCAGCTCCTCTTTTTCTTTTAGCTTTTTGTCGCGCTCCATCTCGTGCTGTTTGGCCACGAGCGTCGAGGCGATGTACCAGTCGTCGTAGTTGCCCGCAAACTGTCTAATTTTCTTAAAATCCACGTCCAGGATGTGCGTGCAAACCGCGTTTAGAAAGTGGCGGTCGTGGCTGATTAGCACCATCGTGCCTTCGTGGCGGTTTAGCTCGTTTTCCAGCCACTTTATGCTATCGATATCAAGGTTGTTCGTGGGCTCGTCGAGGAAAAGGATGTCCGGCTTTGGAAATAGCACTTGAGCGAGCAGGACTTTAAATTTATCCGAGTTTTCGACCTCGCTCATCGGCTTTTCAAAGTCGCTAAATCCAAGCGAGCTTAGGATTTTTTCTATACGTACCTCGTACTCGTAGCTAGGATCCTCCTCGGCGCTTATCATCTCAAGCTGTGCTAGACGGTCGTTTACGGCGTCGGTAAACTCCTCGCTCATGTAGAGTTGCTCTTTTTCTTTTACCGCGTCGTATAGGCGTTTGTTGCCGTATAGCACGGCATCTTTTACGCTAAAGTTTTCAAACGCGAACTGATCTTGCCCTAGCACGCCTACTTTTAGTCCGTTTTCGATGACGATCTCGCCGCTGTTTGCTTCGATCTCACCTGCAAGAATTTTTAGAAACGTCGATTTTCCAGCGCCGTTTGCGCCGATGAGTCCGTAGCGGTTGCCGTGAGTGAGCTTTAAATTTACGTCCTCAAATAGCAGCTGCGCATTAAATCTCATCAATAAATTTTTGACTTCAAGCATATTTACCCTTAAATTTTACTCTTAAAATCCTAGATTGTGCCAAAAAATCGTTTAAAATTAGTATAAACACTTGTCTTGGATCAAAAAACTTTTAAACAAAAATGTGATAAAATGAGGCAAAATTTATAGAAACGGAGCTTTTTTGCTTATGGCCGAAACGGCGCGAAAAATCTTGCGAAAGAATTCGCATGACGAGAGAGAGTGCGAGAAAAACGGTAGCAGATTTAAAGAGCTAAAAGCTCGGGTACAGATGGCGAAATTTGAGCAAAGTGCCGAACAAAAGGCGCTTGCGGCGATTGCTATTCCTCTACTTAGATTTTTTACTTGTTTGCAAATTTTTTTACTATTTTTTGCTATTTACCAGCGCGTACCGGCGGCGTTTTTAGCTGCTTATATTTTTTTATCGACGGTTAGCGTTTATGTAGCGCTTTGTCACGATGACGATCCGGGCTTTGCAGCAAATTTTATCCATCTCACGGTTGTGTGTCACGGATTTTTGGGCGTATTTTTATACGGCTGGGGCTGGGGTAACGAAAATTTCTTTATTTGGGGCATCGCGACTAGCTATTTGATTTTTATCGGTAAAAACCACACCGTGCTCGCCATCATCATCGCTGAAGCCGTAGCTTACGCGGTTTTATATATCTTAAGGGATAAATTCGGTATCGTGAATTTAGGCGCTAGCGGAAGCATTATGTTCGTAGTGACGTTTGTGGCGATATTCGTATCGTTTTTGCGTCGCACAAGCACGCTAAACTCGGTTTACGCAAAGAGTATAAACGAGGTCGCCTCGCAAAACGATAAGCTTGAGTCGGCATCCAAATTTGATTTTTTAACAGGACTTGACAATCGCCGTTACGCGCAGGAGCAGTTTGATGAGATAGCGGAGCATTTTCCGTATGAAAAGGTGCTGGTCGCGCTTGGCGATGTAGACGATTTTAAGGTGATAAACGATACCTTCGGACACGATACCGGAGACGAGACGCTAAAAGAGATCGCGAAAATTTTGCGCGAAAACTCGCGCGGCGAAAAAGATATCCTGTGCCGCTGGGGCGGGGAGGAGTTTTTGCTCGTGGCTTTAGTACACGACGACGTTTCGGCGCAAGAGATGGTAAAAAGAGTGCTCAAAAATGTAAATACTCTCACTGCTCCAAACGGCAAAAAAATAGGCATAACATTTGGCGCTGCGGTGTTTGAAAATGCGCGGGAGATGAGTCTAAACGAAATGGCAATCGTCGCGGACAAACTTTTGTACGAGGGTAAGAGGAGCGGTAAAAACTGCGTCAAATTTAAGGGATGCGGCGATGCTGCTTAACCTTTTCGCGAGGTACGGCTTTTATGTCAAACTTCGCGCGATGTTTGCGGCTTTTGGGCTTATTCATGCGATATATCTGGCGCTTTTTATCTACATAGATCAGCTTTTGCTAGCTTGCCTAAACGTCATTAGCATCGCTCTTTACGCCGCTTGCGTCTATATGGCAAAGGATCTAAAAACGGCCGCGATAGCCGTAGCGGCGGTTAGGATCGAGATATTTGCTCATGCTTTTATCTGCACGCTCGTTCTTGGTTGGGATTACGGATTTCAAAATATCATCTTAGCCCTCATGTCCATGGTATTTTTCTCGAGCCTTGCGACAAAGGGCGTAAATAACTTTTTTGCGTACGCCAAGGGCGCGGCGTATTTGTTTTTATATTTTTATGCAAAGACTCCTCCGCAGCTAGCAGGAACGCAGGCGGAGTTTTTTTATGTTTTAAATTTTATCATCATTGCTACGATTGTCATTGTTTTGGTTATTGATTTTTCTAGAACATTTAGCGCAAAACTGCGCCAAGATATGCTCGAGCGTCAAGAGAGGCTAAGCGAACTAGCCAACAAAGACCCGCTCACCGGCCTTTTAAATAGAAATGCATTTTATGATTTTGCCGTGCCGCGCATGCAGTTTTTGAGCGGCGATGCCAGCATCGTGCTGTGCGACATCGACGACTTTAAAAAACTAAACGACGCTCACGGACACGCCTTTGGTGACGAGGCCCTAAAGATCATCGCGCATGCGATAAAAAGCAGTCTGCGCGAGTGCGATCTGGTATATCGCTGGGGCGGCGAGGAGTTTTTAATATTTTTATCGGATATAAATCTCGAAAACTCGGAGCATATTTTTGAGCGCATCAGACGCAAGATCGCCGAGACGGAGCTAGAATTTCAAGGAAAGAGCGCTAAGACGTCTGCTACCTTTGGGCTGGTTAACTTTAACGTCAAAGCCGTAAAAGACGTGGAAACCATGATAAAACAAGCCGATAAGCTACTCTACGAAGGCAAAAATAGCGGCAAAAATAAAGTTGTAGCTCAGGCTTTTTGCGGGAATAATCTTTAAATTTTAGAACGCGCCGGTTGCTCAAATTTGAGTTAAATTTAATGCGAAAAGCCAAATTTGACTAGCTCAAATTTAACCGAAAAAAGCAAAATTTCTCGCGTTTAAAATCTGTAATCAAGTCTTTTTGGCAGCTTGAATTTATCTAAATTTAGAGCTTGCCGTATAAATTTTCGCTAAAATCCCTCATAAAATCCATGCAATCAAAGGCCGAAACAAAAATGCGCATCGCGAAAATCTGCGCCAAAAATATCCTCTCGCGCTCCAAAATCGGCAGCGGTGGCTACGCGATCAACCCTTACGTAGGCTGCCCGCACGGCTGCATCTACTGCTACGCCGAGTTTATGCGCGGCGTCACGGGGCACGAGGAGGCGTGGGGCGAGTTTTTGGACGCGAAGGATTTTGATACGGCGAGCTTGGTTAAATTTGCCGCTTCGCACCGCGGCGAGCGCGTATTTATGAGCTCAGTCACCGACTGCTATAATCCGTACGAGGCGAGGTTTGGAGCTACGAGAAAAGTCCTTGAAGCGCTGGTCAGCTCGGATACAAACCTGCAAATTTTAACCAAATCAAGCCTCGTGAGGCGCGACTTAGATCTGCTGCAAACTATGCCAAACGTCCGCGTAGGCGTGAGTTTGAGCGTGATAGACGAAAGCTTGCGCCGCATGCTCGAGCCTCGCGCAAGTCCCGTCGCTACAAGGATCGCAGCGATAAAAAAGCTACGCGCGGCAGGAGTGAAAACCTATATATTCGTCGCGCCGATTTTCCCGCAGATCACGCCCGTTTTTGATATCATATCTCGTTACGGCGACGCGGCGGATGAAATTTGGTTTGATAGGCTAAATCTCTATCCAAATTTTAGGGATAAAATTTTAGCTTTCATCGGGCGAAATTTCCCCGCGCTTTTGCCGCTTTATAAGCAAATTTATCTTTTCGGCGAGGACGGCTATTTTGAGCGGTTAGCAGGTGAGATCAGGCTAACGGCGCAGGAGAAATTCGGAAGCGAGAGCGGCGATAGGGTTAGGATTTTTTTTGGGCGGAGAAAATCCGACGCAGATAAATTTGAAAGGTAAAAATGAACGTAATTTTTCGGCTTGGCATCACGCTTTGCGTATTATATGCGGCGGTTTTGGCGCTGCTTTATTTTTTTCAAGAGCGGCTGATATTTTTCCCGAGCAAGCTTGATCAAAACTATGATTTTAGCTTCGACCAGCCATTTGAGGAGATAAGACTGGACGCGGACGGCGCATGGATAAGCGGGCTTAAGTTTTTAGCGCAGAGTAGGGGCGGCGAGCAAATTTACAGCGACGCGCGCGATGCGAACGGCGAACGAAAAGCGAAAAACGGCGCGGTGATATTTTTCCACGGCAATGCGGGCAATCTGCAAGGCTGGGGCAAGTACGCGCAGTATTTTACGGATTTGGGCTATGATTTTTATCTGTTTGACTACCGAGGCTACGGCAAGAGCGGCGGCGAGATAGGCTCGCAGGAGCAGCTTTACGCGGATGCGGACGCGATGATGGAGTCGGTTTTGCGGGAGTATGACGCGGGCGAGGTCACGGCGGTCGGCTATTCGGTAGGCAGCGGACTGGCGGCTCGCGC
Source organism: uncultured Campylobacter sp. (assembly GCA_963542985.1). GTDB lineage: Bacteria > Campylobacterota > Campylobacteria > Campylobacterales > Campylobacteraceae > Campylobacter_A. Next base: position 6,838 of record CAUUAH010000081.1, read on the forward strand.
AGCGCAGAAGTACGGCGCTAAGCGGCTGATTTTGATCGCGCCTTATTTTAGCCTAGAGGAGCTGGCGCGGGAGAAAATGCCGTTTGTGCCGAAGTTTTTAATCAAATACAAAATCCCTACGTTTGAATTTGTTGGCGGTTTTGGCGGGCCGGTGACGATATTTCACGGCGAGCATGACGAGCTAATCGGCGTGGACAACTCGCGCAGGCTGCTTAAATTTCTAAAGCCTGGAGATAAAATTTACGAGCTAAACGCCGGACACAACGATATCCTAGGCCTAAGCGAGCTTTGGGGAAAATTAGCGCAGAAGCTAGGCGAGTAGGGCGGAGTTGCGGCGGTAAATTTGACGAAGCAGACTGGAGTTTGCCGTTTAACGGCGGATTTGCTCGCTCAGGCTATCCTTGTCCTTACAGCGCAATGGCTAAATATTGGCGAACAAGGAAACAAATAAAAAATCCTAAATATATTTGGAAGCTTAAAAGACGAGGCTAAACTCGCTGCATGGGCGATGGCAGCAAAGATTTTCGTTAAATTTTAGTAAGCCAGGCGGAGTGTAAAATGTTTGACTAAATAGCAACGACAGCTTAAAATCAAGACGATAAATGATCGCTAGTTCTTAAATTTTACCGCATAAAGTACCCAAAATGATTTTAAAACAATGTTTAATTT
>CAUUAH010000082.1:0-7495 GCA_963542985.1 uncultured Campylobacter sp.
TTAAAAATCGTGTAAAATAGCCTATTTTATTAAATCAAAGGATTTATTTTTGTTATATTTTTTATTTTATATAATGCTTTGGCCGTGCCTTAAAATAACAAGCTATTTTAAAAAGGCATCCAATAAAATTTTACTCATACAAACCGCTAAAATCGGCGACTACGCAAACTCAACTGTGATCTTTGAAAAGCTGGGCAAATTTGATGTACTCATCGACGAGATAAACCTAGCCTTCGCAAAACACGACCGGCGAATGGAAAAGATATTTACGATAAACGGCGTAAAACGTAAAAAAGCCTCAAAACTAGGGCTCGCGCTTGAGCTTTTTTCGCGCGGCTACGAGAGCGTCTACGTACTGATGCCAAACAGTCTAAATCTCTTTTTGGCGCGCTGCACTCTAGCTAAAAACATCGTCGCCGTGCATCACTACGCAGCATCTAGTGACTTTGCCCTGCTCGCGCTCGGCATGAAAAAAGTACCGCACACTCTGCAAGATCTCACGCTGCTAACCTACCTAAAAACGGTCGGCATTAGCGAGCTAAAATATGAAAAATGCTTGCAAAAACCGCTATTTATCCCGCAAGAAAATCTAATAAAAAGCGGTAAATTTAAGATCGGCGTGAGCCTAAGCGCGGGTAATAAAATGAAAACGCCGCCAAAACATACTTGGGAAAAAATCTTTGAAATTTTTGCTAAATTTGACTGCGAGGTTTACATTTTCGGCGTCGGCGAGGAGGCTACTCTGCTAAAAAACCTGCTAGAGCAAAATGCAGACGCAAAACAAGCGGAGAATGTAAGCCGGAGGCAAATTTGCGCGGATTCGGCCAACAACGACGCGGGCAAAATTTACGGCGATCCCGAAAATACAAACGGCAAGCAATCAAAAGCTCAAATTTGCAGCGAAAACGGCATTAGCGACGAGTCAAATTTGAGCTCGCAAATTTGCGATACTTACGTAAAAAAATTCGGCGAAAACGAGCTAAAAATCATCTCTTTGATAGGTAAAATCAAGCTTGAGGAGTTACCGTTTTATCTCTCGCAGATGCAGCTTTACGCAAGCTCAGATACAGGCAACTACTACGTCGCAGATAGCGTGCATACGCCCACGATCTGCCTGATGGGGCCTTGCTTTGCTAGCGAGCAAAGAGGCGTCGCCGACTCACTCGTGATCAGCTCGCATCTGCCGCCCATTAGCTCCGTGTTTAAAACTGTGCGGGATATCGACGCGAGCGCGTTTTTCGAGCTTAGCGAGCAAAACCTCGCAGACATCGAGGTCTTCGTCAAAGTTCGCTATATATCCTATCTATCCCGCGAAGATAATTTTCTATGCTAAATGCCTCTATAACGGCATCGTCGGGGCTTTTTGAGCTGGGTTTGCGCAGGCTCTCAAAGCAGGCCAAAAGCGCGTCCGAGCTTCTTTGAACTATAAAAAAATCTTGCTTTTTTGAGGAGATTTTATAAATCTCCCTTATGACGGCAATATCAGAGTACACCACGCCAAGCCCGCAGCCAAGCGCTTCGATGACGACTCTAGGTAGCCCCTCGTCGCTAGAAAATCCAAGCACGTAGTCGCACGCGGCGTAAATCTCGTCCATCTTGGAAACAAAACCCAGATACTCGGCCTTGCCCGATTTTATCAGTGCGTCAAATTTGGCTTTCGCGCCCGCTTTTAGCTCACCTCCGCCTGCAAAATATACCTTTATGTCGCTTCTTTTTAACCCCGCAAGCGCGTCAAAAACAAGCTCGTGTCCCTTTAATGTCAAGAAATTTGCCGGCATTACGATATTTATTTTTTTGGCGTCAAATTTGGCTTTTAGAGCGGCACTTTTATCATCGCTGCTATTTTTTAAATTTGTCTGCGAGAGGCTCAAATTTTCGCTTACTTCAGACTTTTCCCGCCCTAAAACAGGCGCCTTGACGGGATTATAAACCACGTTTTTAGGCATATTTATCTGCGCGGCATAAAATTCGTGAGTCGCGTTTGAAACGCAAACGGGCGTAAATTTTAGCCGCTTTAAAATCTCAAGCTTAAAGGACTCGACGGCCGAGTTTTTACGCAGGTGCTGCACTACCGCGATATTTAGGGCGTTTGCGGCGGCGATGTAGGCGAGATTGGTTGAAAAGTGATTATTTAGATGAAGGATATCGGGCCGCACCTGCCGCAGCAAGCAAAGCGCGTAGTCGTAGTCTTTTTTGTAGAGGTATTTTGCTAAAATTTGCCCGCCCAGCGCGCGTAAAAGCTCTTTTTTTAGCTTTGAGGGTTGCTTTTTGGGCTCAAATTTTATAAATTCCGCCCCCGCTTCCTCTATGATTTGCGAGATTTTACGTCCGCCCGTTTCGTAATCAGTCTCAAAAAATGCGCAAAGCTCGTATTTTTGCTGCGCGGCAAGCCCGCGCAAAAGATACAAAAAACTCTTCGTTCCGCCGCCGTATTCGCGCCCCGTATCGACGAAAAAAATCTTTTTCAAATCATTTCCTTTAGCATCTCCCAGACCTCGCGCACCTCGATTTGCAGCATACACTCCTGAAATTTGCAGTTTTTGCCAACGCAAGGCGAACAGGTGCGCGGCTTTTTGATAAATTTATGGATATTTTCGTCAAAATCGGGGTTTGAGTTTACGGGCGAGGCGACGGCAAAAAGCCCGATAGTTGGCGTCCTTAGCGCAGCTGCGACGTGCAGCGGACCGGTATCTGGCGTCACAAGCACGTCAAGCCTAGCTATCAGCGCGGCGGCCTCCCTCAGGCTAAGCTTGCCCGCCGCATCTATCACGCGAGAGCTTCTTAACTCCTCGTCTAACTGCGCGGTCGTCGCTCGCTCGGCGGGGCTGCCCGTAAGCACGATAACGGCGTCCGTGCGCTCCAAAACAATCTCCGCCAGCTCCTGCCAACGCTGCCAAAACCACTGCCTAGAAACCGTACTCGCCCCCATCTGAAAGCCGATAAATTTGCGTGCGCCGCGGCTTTTTAGCATTTCATCGACGCGGGTAAAGTCCTCGTCTCGCAAATACAAATTTAACCTCGTGTCGCGACTTTCGATGCCCACGAATTTAAGCTGCTCGAGGCGGTTTAGCACGACGTACCTCTCATCTCCGTAAGGCTCTGGCACGTTTGAGTGAAAGGGGCTAAATTTATTGCCGGCATTCGGTAGTTTAAATACGTATTTGGCTCCGCTTAAAACGGCTAGCGGCGTAGCCTGCGGCTCGTTTGAGTGCAGGATAAAGATGATGTCCGGCTTTATCTTTTTTAGCTGCGATAAAGCGCGCAAAAAGCCGCCTTTTTTGCCGTCATAAAGCAAAATTTCGTCGATATTCGGATCGGTTTTAAAAAGCGGCGCGGTAGATGGATTTAGCAGCGCAACCGTGCGTACGTGCGGGAAATTTTGCCGAAAGACGCGAAAAACGGGCGTGTTAAAAATCGTGTCGCCAAGTGCGGTGTTGCTAAAAAAACAAACCGTTTGGACGGGCTGCGTAACCAGCTGCGTTTTGCTCACGCTTTTAAAGCGCAAAATGAGCCGCGCCGCGCTCTCAAAGAGCCTCATACATCGCTTCCGTCTGCGCGACCATCGTTTCTATCGAGAAGTTTCGCACGATAAATTCCCTCGCGTTTGCGCTAAATTTGGCTCTAAGCGTCGCGTCTTCTATCAGCGTTTTTAAGGCCGCTTTGAGCGATTCTTTGTCGCCGTTTTTAAACAAAAGCCCCGTTTCGCCGCTACTTATCGCCTCGCCGATACCTCCCGCGTCGCTACCGATGCAAGGCACTCCGCACGACTGCGCCTCGAGCAGCGCCGTGCCTAGCGCCTCCATCTTTGAAGGTAGCACGAAAACGTCAAAACTACCCAAAAACTCGCTCACGTCGGCGCGAGAGCCTAGCATGTAGATGTTTGGCGTTTTTATTTTTTTTAAATTTTCTTCCTGCGAACCGTCGCCGACCACGACTAGAGCGGTATTTGGTAGATTTAGCTCACTAAAAGCCTCAAATAAAAGCTGATGATTTTTCGCTGCGCGCAAGACCGCTACGATACCGACTACGACGCAGTCCGAGCTCAAATTTAGCTCTGCTTTGATATCTTTGGCAAAATTTGGATTAAACCTTGCCGTATCCACGCCCGTATAGATAACGTCTATCAAATTTTCCCGCACGCCCTGTGAGATGAGCTGGGTTTTAACAGCGTTTGAGACGGCTACGATTTTGTCGTTTATGTTGTAGCTAAATGCCGATCTGATCGGTGTTTGCAGGTGTCTGGTGCGCACTACTTTAGCGCCCGTTAGCTTTGCGACGATCGCGCCGATGTTGCCGTCCTTGCCCGAGTGCGTGGCGATGATCGAGATATTTTTTTCGCGCACGAAACGGCAAATTTTAAAAATTTCAAAAATATTATAAACCTTACTTAGGTTAAATTCTACAAACTCGCAATCAATCGGCTTTTCAAAGCTTTTTGAGCCCTGGTTTAGCGCGTAAAATACCTTAAATTTATCCTTATTTAGCCCATTTATGACGCGCTGAGTGCGGTGCTCCTGGCCGCCGAAACCCAGCGAGCTTTCGAGCTCCAGGATGCTTATTTTATCCGTTTTTTTCATATATTTTTGACCGCCTCGTAGATTTCCTCGTCCGCTACGTCCTGCGCCCTTTTGCTAGCGCTTTGCAGCACGGTACACGGCGCTCCGCCGTAGATCGGAGCCCAGCGAGCGGCGTCCGTTTTGCCAAGCACGAGCACCGTTTTTACGCCAAGTGCCGGTGCTAGGTGAGCCACTCCGCCGTCAAGCGTTAGGACAAATTTAGCCGCCCAGATATATCCGGCTAGCTCGTCTAAATTTTTAGTCGAGGCAAACTCCACGCCCGCCTCTTGCGCTACTTTTTCGCCAAATTTTACGTCCTCTGCGCTAACGGCGACGCGTCCGAAATTTTGCTTTAAAAACGCTAAAATCCGCAAAATTTTAGCCTCATCCATGCAGTTTTGCTCCACCCTCGAGGATACGTGAAAAAAGACAAAATCCTTAAATTTCTCGCTTTTAAAGCTCGGTACGTAAAGCGTCTCTTCTCCGTCAAATTTCGCCCCCAGCGGCGCTACTAGCTCGCAACAAAGCGGCACCTCGTGAGGCGGCGGATTAAAGTTTAGTTTATGTGTTATTAATAAACCGCCCTCGTTTTGCTTTGCTGCGCCTATCGTCGTTTTAGCTCCGGCGGCTCTGGCAAATATCGCGGCCGATGGCGAATAAGCACTCCTAAAAATCACGGTTGCATCGTATCTTTCGCGGTGAATTTGAAACAAAATTTTACATTTTCCCCAAAATGCCCGTACTTTTGCCGCCAGCCCTTTTACGTGCTTTGGTTTCGTATAGATATAGATTTTATTTAAAAAGGGATTGCCGCGAACGACGCATGCGTTTAGGCTATTTACCACGATATCTATCTGCGCGCGCGGATGAGCCTTTCGCAGCGCTTCAATCGCTGGCGTCGTGCAGATGAGATCGCCGATATTATCGTTTCTAACGAGCAAAATTTTCACGATTTTCCTTTTTTGCGCGATTATACCCATTTTACGCTTATACTTATTTACGTCCTCATCCCTCGCCCGCCCGGCATAACCTAAAATTCATCAAAAAGCTTATAAAATACCGCTAAATTTTAAAAGGCGAACATGAAAAAAATAGTATTTTTAAGGCTCGATCCGGGCGCTATCGGCGGGGCGCAGAGGTATCTCTCGCGGCTCGTTAAGGCTCTAAAAGACTCGGGCGTTGCGTGCGAGACGCGAGGATTTAACGGCAGCAAAAAGCTAAGCTCATGGATCAAAGCTCTGCTTTTTAACTCGCAAGCAAAGCGGCAAAAGGGCGCGGACGAGATTTATTTTAGCTTAGAGCGTATCACCTGCACCGACATCTACCGAGCGGGCGACGGCGTGCACAAAGTCTATATGAAAACCAAGCCGTTTTGGTTTGTAAACCCCCTAAATTTCGTCATTCCATACCTTGAAAAGCGAACCTTTAAAAATACCAAAAAAATCATCGCCAACTCAAATTTCATAAAGAGTCAAATTTGCGAAACCTACGCCGTCGCCCCTGAAAAGATCGCAGTCGTCTATAACGGCGTAAATTTGCCCGCGCACGTGCAAAAAGGCGCGGCAAAGCTCGCTCTTTGCGAGGAATTCGGGCTTGATTTTAACCTGCCGACGCTGCTGTTTGTGGGAAGCGGCTTTAAACGCAAGGGAGTGGAGGAGTTTTTACGCATCGCGGCTCGCCTCAAAACCCGCGTAAACTGCCTGATCGTGGGTCGCGACAAAAACGCCGCCCGCTACAAAAATCTAGCCAAGGAACTAGGCCTAAACGCCGTATTTACGGGCGCGCAAAAAAGCACGGCGAGATTTTACGAAGGCAGCGAGCTGTTTTTGTTCCCGACGGCGTACGAGCCGTTTTCAAACGTCGTTTTAGAGGCGCTTAGCTACGGCTGCGTAGCTATCACGACCGCTCAAAACGGTGCCGCAGAGATACTACCTGAGGAGTTTGTGATGAGTTCGCCGCAAGACTACGGCATCTGCACTCTGATCGACGAGATCCTAAACGACGACGAGCGGCTAGCAGCGCTGCAGGAGCGAAATTTGGCGCTTGCTAGCGAGTTTAGCATCGAAAAAAACGCGAACGCGACGCTGGAGATCATACGTGCGAATCTTGATTGAGCTACCGACCTGGCTGGGCGACGCCGTGATGGCAAGCGCCGCAGTAGAGGCTATCGCAAAGCACGGGGCGTTTAGCGCGGGAAATTTAACGGGCAAATTTGATGGCTCGGGCAAGCGAGACTTTAGCTTTTCGTCGCAAAATTTCGGCTCCGTAACGCAAGAAATTCAAATTTTTAAAAACAGCGCGGAAAATTTGAGCGATAAATTTGACGCGGACGGCGGCGCAAATTTGACGGCGAGTGAGCGAGAAAATCAAAATCTAGAAAATTTAGCCGATGAGCCCGTCAAAATCGTATTTTTCGGCTCGTTTGCGGCGTGCGAACTTTTTAAAGCTCACCCAAACTGCGAACGCGCCGTAGTGGACGATAGTAAAAAGGCCAAATTTAGACTCTGTCGGCTATTTTGGCAGGCTAGAAATCTCGGCAAATTTGACGCGGCGTTTAGCTTTAGAAGCTCGTTTGCGAGTAAAATTTTGCTTTTCGAAGCGCGGGCGGGGCGAAAATTTATTTTTCAAAAGAACAACGATAGCGCGCATCAGGTGCAAAAATACCTAAAATTCGTCAAATCAGCGTTAAATTTAAAACGCGCAGACGACGAGCTAAAACTTTACTTTGAGCCGCGTAAATTTGACGCGCCCGTGCTCGGGCTAAATCCGGGTGCCAGCTACGGAAGCGCCAAACGCTGGTATCCGGCCTACTTCGCGCAGGTGGCGCTGCATTTTAAAGATAAATTTAAGATTATGATTTTTGGCGGCGCCGGCGAGCGGGATATGTGCGAGCCTGTCTCTTATACACATCTGACGCTGCCGACGATCTTACGCGTGTA
>CAUUAH010000083.1:0-7467 GCA_963542985.1 uncultured Campylobacter sp.
GAGATGAGCGCTAGTCTCGTGGGCTCGGAGATGTGTATAAGAGACAGAGCTACAAAGATACTGGCTATCTTAAGCATTGTAAAAACTGGATACACGAGTTTTTAAAAGAGTGCGAGATTTGGGACGAACAGGTGCTTTTCATCCCGTACGCCGGAGTTCGCCGCACAAACGACGAGTATGAGCAAAAGGTCATCGACTGCCTGGAGTACAAAAATATCGCTTCCATCCATAAATTTAGCGATCCAAAGCGCGCCGTAGCCGAGGCTAAAGCCATCTGTATCGGCGGCGGAAACACCTTTGCGCTGCTTTACTATCTTTATAAATTTGATCTAGTCGAAGCTATCAGACAAAGAGTGGAGGCGGGAGTGCCGTACTTTGGCTGGAGCGCGGGCGCAAACGTCGCCGGAAGTACGATGATGACCACAAACGACATGCCTATCATCATGCCAAAGAGCTTTGACGCGTTAAATATCTTCCCGCATCAGATAAATCCGCATTTTATCAGCGGCAAGATCGCCGGGCACAACGGCGAAAGCAGGGAGGAGAGGCTGGAGGAGTTTTTGATAGTAAATCAAAAAAGCCTGATCTACGCCCTACCTGAAGGCACGGCTCTAAGGTTAAAGGGCGAAAACGCAACCGTGATGGGCATGGAAAATAGCCCCGTTTTAAAAATGGCGTATCAAAAAGAAACCGAGCTCATAAAAGTCGGCGAGAGCTTTAAATTTTAGTCGTTTGGGTCCGCGCTCAAATTTCAAATTTGAACCGGTTTTAGAAAAGCTTTCAAATTTGGATTTGGCATCGATCGGCGACAAAAATAAAAAGATTAAATTTGACTCAAATTTAGCACGCAAAATCCAAGCCGCGCAAATTTGAGTCAAATTTGAAACAGGAATAAAAAAACAAAACGAAAGGGGACAAAATGGCTACTGCTAAGCTAATCTGTGCGGTCATAGGCTTGATCGCCGTCGTGTTTTTATTGGTCAAAAAAAGAGAGACCAAAACCGTGCTCATCGGCGTGGGACTCGTGCTCTGCGTTATCTGTCTAAATCCGCTTGGAGCGCTTGAGAGCTTTACGAAGTCGATGACTTCGGCCGGCCTTATCAAGGCGATTTGCGCCAGTATGGGCTTTGCTTACGTTATGAAGGTGACTAAGTGCGACCAGCACCTAGTTTTGCTACTTACGAAGCCGATGAAAAATATCGGATTTTTGCTGATTCCGGCTACATTCGTGCTGACTTATTTTATCAATATCGCGATACCGTCGGCTGCGGGCTGCTCGGCTGCGGTCGGAGCTACTATGATACCGCTTTTGATGGCCTCTGGCGTACGTCCTGCGATGGCGGGAGCTGCGGTGTTTGCCGGTACGTTTGGCGGTGTGCTAAGCCCGGGATCTGCGCACAACATCTTCGTAACCGATATGGTAAAAAAGACCAATGAAGCCTACACCGTCCAAGACGTCATCGGCGTGCAGTTTCCAAACGCCGTAGCCGCCGGTATCGTCGTTTTGATCGTGATTAGCTTGACAGCGATTGTCTTTAAAGATTATCAAAAAGGGCAGGATTTCTCGCCTAAATCTACAAGCAATGCCGGCGAAGCGACGCAGACGAAGGTAAATTTGTTATTTGCTCTAGCGCCTCTCATCCCGCTGGTTATCCTAGTCGTCGGCGGCACTGGCCTAAATAAAATCTCGTGGTTAGCATGGACGAAGATGGGCGTGGCTGAGGCTATGATCCTTGGCGCTATCATCGCCGTTTTCATCACGTGGACGAGCCCTGAAAAGATTACCAAAGAGTTTTTTAACGGTATGGGTAGCGCCTACGCCGAGGTCATGGGTATCATCATCGCTGCCGGCGTTTTCGTCGCGGGCCTAAAGGCGTGCGGCGCAATCGACGCGGTCACCGAGTGGCTAAAACACTCTCAGGAGTTCGTGCGCTACGGCGGTACGTTCGTGCCGTATCTCATGGGTACGGTCACTGGCTCAGGCGACGCCGCTACTATGGCGTTCAACCAGGCTATCACCGTGCATGCCTCAGACCTTGGCTTTGCGCAGGATAAACTAGGCATGGCAGCTGCTATATCCGGCGCGCTAGGCCGCTCGTCGTCTCCTATTGCGGGTGCAGCGATCGTGTGCGCGGGGCTAGCTATGGTTAGCCCGGTTGAAATAGCTAAGCGAACGGCTCCTGCGATGGCGATAGCCGTGTGCGTTATAGCGTTTTTTATGCTCTAAATTTAGAGTTAAATTTGATAAAGTCGGCGCTTTGCCGACTTTTTACGCTGAGGACGTTTGTCGCCCTTTTTTAAATCTCTAAATTTTAGAAAATTAGTTAAATTTAATCCTTGCGCGCGCGTCGTATCTCATAGGCAGGTACTTTTTCTATCAAATTTACTGAGTCAAATTTGACGCGCAAAGGCTGTCGTGTTATCTTTGGATAAATTCTTTATATCGGTCGCAGGCTAGCTCCGGCTGCATATCGCACGCTTTTTTGAGGTAATTTTCAGCCGCATTTGCGTCCTCTTTGACGCCTCGTCCTTGCGCGTATAGATTGCCTAGGTTGTAGCATCCGCCGCCGTTGCCCATATTGCAGGCTTTGGCGTAAAATTCGCTAGCTTTTGCGTAGTCTTGCTCGATGCCGTGCCCGTTTGCGTAGGCAAAGTCCAAATTTGAACAACCCGCTTCATCGCCCATATCGCAGGCTTTTGCGTAAAGCTGGGCGGCTTTTTTACCGTCCTGCGCGGCTCCTTGCCTGGCGTTATCGTACAAGATGCCAAGCTCGTAGCGTGCCAGCGCCGTTTCCATCGTCGCACTCCTTTTGTAGCGCGTTTATATCGGTGCTGACAGCCAAAACCGAAGCCGCGATTAGCGGTAAAAATATCTTTTTCATCAAATTTGCTCCTATTTAAATTTACGAAAAGCGAGCTTAAATTCGGGCGACTCGGTCAAATTTACGGTTCAAATTTGACGTAAATTTGAGCTAGCGCCGTAAAGGGGCGGGTCTCGGGCAACGTAGATAAAGGTAGTAAGCGGGGCGATTGCGACTTGCAAATTTGAGAGCGAAGGCGCCCTCAAATTTGATTAAATTTACTTTTCGGCTATGATTTTTACGATCTCGCAGATGACGTTGCTGGCTGCGCGTAGCGATTTTACCGGCAGATACTCGTAGATGGAGTGAAAGTTGTGCGCGCCGGTAAAGAGATTCGGACACGGCACGCCCTTTTCCGAGATGACCGCACCGTCGTAGCCGCCTCGCATCGGGATGACTTTTGGCGCTATATTTAGGCGCGCGTAGGCCTGCTTTGCCGCGACGACGGGTAGGCTATTTTCGCCGTCAGCTAGGTAGTTAAATACGTTTTTGTAGCGGTCTTTTAGACTGATCTGCACTCTGTGCGCGCCGTAAATTTTAGCAAACGAGTCGGCTAGATCTTGCAAAAACATCATGCGCTGCGCGTATTTTGCCTCGTTAAATTCGCGAACGTCGAGTTTTAGTACGGTCTTTGCGCTGTTGCCAGATAGCTCCTTGACCCAGTAGTAGCCCTCGACGCCGTCGGTGTACTCAGGCGCTTCGCCACCCGGTAGCATCGAGATAAATTTATGCGCGAGTAGCAATGAATTTACTAGCTTGCCCTTGGCGTTCATCGGGTGCGCGGACTGTCCGACGAAGGTCACGACCGCGTCGCCGGCGTTCCAGTTTTGATAAATCAGCTCGCCTATGCCGCAACAATCAAGACAGTAGGCAAAGTCGGCCTTGATCTCTGAGATATCAAGCGCCTTGGCTCCGCGCAGGCCTTGCTCCTCGTCGGGTAAAAAGCCAAACGTCATGTCGCCGTGCTCGATCTGCGGGTTTTGTACGAAAAACTGCGCAGCGTTTACGATGGCGGCGATCGCGGCCTTGTCATCCGCACCTAGCAGGCTGGTGCCATCAGTGACGATGAGGTCGTCTCCGACGTAGTTAGCAAGCTCGGGAAATTCGCTAAGTTTGAGCGCTATGCCTAGTTCTTTATTTAGCGTGACGTCGCCGCCATCGTAGCGCACGATTTGCGCTTTCGTGTCGTTTTTTTGCTCCGCGCTCGTATCAAGGTGCGCAAAAAACGCCACGGAAGGTAGCTTTTTAGAGGAATTTGACGGCAAAACAGCCGTGGTTATGGCGTTTTCTCGCCTTTTTATATTTTGTAGTCCAAGCTCCTTTAGCTCGCTTTCTATCAGCTTTGCCAAGTCGTGCTCGGTAGGGTTTGAAGGCATCACGCCCGCCGCGCCCGCTTCGCGGTTTGTCGTTGTGTTGATCTTTGTATAGCGTAAAAATCTCTCGACTATGTCCATGTTTGCTCCTAAATTTGAGATAAAATTTATGAAATTATACTATCTTTTAATTAAGCTTAAAATAAAATTTTAATATTTTTGGGCAAGTTTAAAATTTAATCGGTATAATTCGCAAACTAAATTTAAAGGAGCAAAAATGCGAAATTTACGCTATGTGAGTGATTTTTCGGACTTTCATCAGGTTTTTTCGGCGACGCTGGGCAAGATGGCTACCGTGCAAGGTAGATTTGCTGATATCGTCGGCAACCTCGACTGGAACGTTGATTTTGATCGATGCGAGATAGCTTTCGGCGATCAAATTTACAAGATACAGTTTATCGGCAGCGAGTCAAACGTGAGCGACACGTGGCTGTGGGGACACGCGAACGTAAATAACTTCGGCGAGGAGGCGACGCGGTTTTCTGTAGAGGTGTTGCGCGCAGGGACAGAGTGGGGCTTGCAGGCTTTTAGCGAACCAAGCTTTGAGCTGGATGAAACCTTTAACGGCCATACGCTTTGCATAGCCGCGTGCGGAGCCGTGGGTGAAAATTTGTGCTACTACGGCTGTAGGCACGATAAGGGCTGCGCGTTCGTGGCTATCACCGACGCGCCGGCTTCGCTTTTTGAGCCTCTTAGCGCGCACGAGTTTGTTAAAACCGCAAGCGGCTGTATACAAAATCACGACGTAGATCATAAAATTTTCATCAAAAGCTTTTTGGAATTCAACGGAGTCAAATTTGATGAAAACGTCGAAAAGGGCGGATTTTTTAAAAAAGGCAAAGACGAAATCGTAGCTAAATTTGACAAAGAGCTTTTGATCAAATTTGACGATAAGGGTAGGATTTCGGGATTTAAATATGAATTCGACAAATAAGATATAATAAAGAAAAACTAATGGAATACAATAACCCCATTAGTTTTTGATACTGGTCGGCGAATCAATAACCTTGTTCGTTCAATCTTCTATATTCGTCGCAACCTGCTTGTTCTTCCATGTCGCAAGCTTTACCGAAATATTCTTTTGCTGTCGTTTTGTTTTGTCGTACACCTTTGCCCTCGCTATATAAAATTCCAAGGCCGTAACACGCCAGGCTATGTCCAAAACCTGGTTTTGTGCAAGCCTGTAAATACAGTTCGCGTGCTTTTTTATAGCTTTGCCTTACGCCTTTACCCTCTTCATATAGGGTTCCAAGGTAAGAACATCCCGTCATATCCTCCAAATCGCAGGCTCTAGAATATAGTTCGGCTGCTTTTTTATAATTTTGGTTATCTTCATATAGTGAACCAGCCCTAATACACCCTAGGTCTTCCTTCAAAACGCATGCCTTGGAATAAAATTCGATTGCTTTTACAATATCTTGCTTTACTTCTTTGCTATTATAATATAAAAAACCAAGATGATAACAGCTGCCTCTGCTACCAAAATCACAGGCAATAGAATGATATTCTATTGCTTTTTTATAGTTTTGTTTTACGCCCTTGCCTTTTTCGTACATATCTCCCAAATTTGAGCATCCAGATGAATCCCCTAGATTACAAGCTTTTGCAAAGAACTCAATTGCTTTTTTATAGTCCTGTTCTAAGCCGATATCTCCTTTGTAGCGCAAACCAAGAATGACGCAATCTGTAGCATTATTGTCATCGCATTCTTTTTGCGGTGTTTCACTTGAAAATAAAATAGCTACAGCGGCTAATAGCAAAAAAACTTTTTTCATAAATCTATAACTTTAAATTTACGAATGGAAGTGAAACTCGTCCGGGTGATCGAGTGCGTAGCGGAATTTCTCCATATCTACTTTTTTATCCCAGATCGAGATGATTAGGCAGCCTACGGCGTTGCCGCAGAGGTTTCCGACCGCGCGCATCTCGGACATAAATTTATCCACGCCGAGTAGCACCGCAACCGTAACGACCGGGATACCTGCGCTAGGAAGCGCGGCAAGAGTACCCGCAAGTATGATAAATCCGGAGCCCGTGACGCCGACGGCACCCTTGCTCGTTACCATCAAGATGACGAGAATTTGTATTAAGTGCTCGACCGTTAGCGGGATACCGAAGGCTTGAGCGAGGAAAATAACGCTAAGCGATAGGTAGATGTTTGTGCAGTCGAGGTTAAACGAGTATCCAGTCGGTATGATGAGTCCGACCGCACCTCTGTGGATACCCGCGGCTTCTAGCTTTTGCATGAGCGGAGCTAGCGCTGTCTCTGAGGAGCTAGTCGCAAATACTATCAAGACTTCTTTTGCGATGAAGCGCATAAATTTAAAGATATTAACCTTCGCAAAATAGCAAATAACGCCCAAAACTACGAAGATAAAAAACAAGCTCGCAAAAGCCATAACAAAAAGTAGCTCAAGCATACCCAAAAGCGAGTTAATGCCGAATTTACCGATCAAAAACGCCATCGCAGAAAATGCCGCAACCGGGCTAAATAGCATCAAAATCGTAAGCAGTTTTAGCACCCAGTGCTGAACGATTTCAAGCGGTCTTAGGATCTTCTTTTTGTAGTCGTGCTTTAAAAACGAAATCGCAACAGCCGTAACGATCGCCAAAAATAGCACCTGAAGCGTGTTTGATTTGATAAACGGATCAAGCAAATGCACATAAGGGAAGATACCGTCAACCGGTACCGCGCCGCGCAAAATATGAAGCGTATGCGCTAAAACCCCGCTGTTTGCGTCTATGTTTGAGGCTTGGCTCGTAAATTTTTCTACGCTGGAGGCATCAAGCTGCGTGTAGTCAAGGTGCATATCGTGACCCGGTTTTAGCGTCTCGCCAAAAATTATACCAACGGCAAGAGCTATGGTGCTAACGACCTCAAAGTAGATAAATCCCTTAAGTCCGATAGAGCCTAGTTCCTTCATGCTCTCAAGTCCGATGATGCCTGAGACGATCGTGAGAAAAATAATCGGTCCGATGAGGGCTTTTAAGGCTTTGATAAAGTAGTCGATGCCCGGCTTGCTCGCGATGCCTAGATCCGGGAAAATCATACCGACCGCGATACCGGCGATGATGCCGAAAACCACCCAAAACGCGAGGTTGGTAAACATTCTAATAAGAAAAGGTTTTTGCGGTTTTGCCGAGTTTGAAACGCTTGGGTTCAAGAGGTGTCCTTTAAAAATTATTAACTGTCTCTTATACACATCTCCGAGCCCACGAGACTAGCGCTCATC
>CAUUAH010000084.1:0-7361 GCA_963542985.1 uncultured Campylobacter sp.
GAGATGAGCGCTAGTCTCGTGGGCTCGGAGATGTGTATAAGAGACAGAAGTTATGATAAAGTTACGAAACCATTTTGATTCAAAGGAGAAAAAATGCAATCAACGCTAGGTTCGCGTCGTAGCTTTATCGCTGCGGCGGGTGTTTTTATAGCGGCAACCGCGCTTAGGGCCGCTCCGAATAAATTTGAAAAAACCAAAGGTCCGCGCTACGGCATGGTCATCGACCTCACGCGCTGCGTCGGCTGCCAGTCGTGCACGATGAACTGCGCTATGGAAAACAACGTCCAAGCAGGCGCCTTTAGGACGATCGTTTCGGAGTACGAAGCTAGCGACAAAGACGGCAACCGCGCCGTTATCGCCTCGCTGCCGCGCCTTTGTAATCACTGCGAAAATCCAGCCTGTATCGACGTTTGTCCGACGGGCGCGAGCCACCAAAGAAGCAACGGCATCGTCAAAGTAAATAGCGCCGAGTGCATCGGCTGCGCGCTTTGCGCCGAGGCCTGTCCGTATCACGCCAGATACCTAAGCATGCAGACCTATAAGGTCGATAAATGCACCTTTTGCGATCACAGACTGCGCGAGGGATTGCTACCTGCATGCGTGGAGACCTGCGTCGGCGGAAGCCGCATAATAGGCGATCTAAACGACGAAAACTCAAATATCAGGAAATTTTTAGCCGCTCACGAGACGATGGTGCTAGATAGTCCAAAAAATACGCATCCGCAGGTTTTTTACTACGGCGTGAGCGAAATTTTGGCTAAAAACGATAAGGAACTGGCGGCTAAAAAAGGCTACAAACAAGCGATCAGCTGGAGCGAAGAGATCGCGCTGTAAGGAGAAAATAATGCAAAGACGAGAATTTCTAAAAAACGCGGCGATGATCTCGGCCGTAGGCGCGACCGCTACGGTAGCGGACGACGCGGGAAAAATAAAAGACGACTACAAGCCGCAGGGCAGCTCGCTACAGCCCGAATTTAGCGTAAAAGACGGCAAAATTTCGATGAACGACGGCCATAGCGTGGTATTTTCTATGTGTCACGGCTGCGTGGCAAAGTGCGGACTGCGGCTACACGTGGACGAAAAAGCAGGCCACGTACTAAGATGCACGGGCAACCCATACCATCCGCTATCAAACGTGCACTGGGCGAGCTTTGATACCTCGATAAACGACGCGTTGCTAGCAACAACGGCTAGCGGTGAGGACGATCGGCGCGCCACTGTATGCGCTAGAGGCGCGGCGCTGCCTGAGATGATAGCTTCGCCTATTAGGATTTTATCGCCGCTAAAGCGAGTAGGCAAAAGAGGCGAGGGCAAGTGGAAAAAGATCAGCTTCGAACAGCTCATAGAAGAGGTCGTCGAGGGAGGTGATCTTTTTGGCGAGGGGCACGTGGACGGGCTACGAGCCATACTTTCAGACGAGCTCATCGACGAGGCAAATCCCGAATACGGCACCAAGCGCAACCAGCTTTTGAGCTTTTATCTCTACGACGGACGCTCGGATATCGTCGATCGCTTTATCAAAAAATCTTTCGGCACTATAAATCACTACTCGCACGGCGGTATCTGCGGCGGCGGTTTTAGAGTGGGCGGCAAGATCGCACACAACGCAAAGGGCTTTGCCCACACCAAGCCCGACTACGAAAACTCCAAATTTACCATCTACTGGGGCACTTCGCCGGCAAACGGCGGAAATCCGTTTCAAAAGCAAGCCAAAATGGTCGCTCACGCAAGAAGTACAAACGATGACTTCAGTTATGCAGTGGTAGATCCTACGCTAACAAACGCCGTCAAATTTGCCGCCTCCGATAAAGGCCGCTGGATCGGTATAAAACCGGGCACCGACACTGCGCTTGCTATGGCGATGATACGCTGGATCATCGAAAACGAAAAATACGCCGCAAACTACCTCATGCAGCCAAATTTAGAGCAAGCAAAGCTAGCCGGCGAGATACACTGGTGCAACGCCACCCACCTAGTCATCACGCAAAAAGGCCACGCAGACTACGGCAAATTTGCGCTAGTTGGCGACGAGTGGCAGGTCTGCTCTCAAAGCGGTAAAATCCAAAGTTACAAGATAAACGAGCCGGCTAAGCTCTACTATAAAGGCAAAATTTTGCTTAACGGCAAAAAAGTCGAGGTCAAAAGCTCGATGCAGTTGCTAAAAGAATCAGCCTACAAACACAGCCTCAAAGAGTACTCTAAAATTTGCGGCGTGAGCGTGGAGGATATCCTCTGGCTATGCGAAAATTTCACCAAAAACGGCAGGCAGGTCAGCACCAACGTCCACGGCGGCATGATGCACACGCAAGCGGCGATGAGCACGTACGCGATATTTTGTCTAAACACGCTCATGGGCACCTACGGCTACAAGGGCGGCAGCGTAAACGCAAGCGCGGGCACGCACGAGTTTTTAAAGGGTAGATACGATCTAGAGAGCTTCGAGGGCGCATACAAGCCAAACGGGCTAAATTTATCCCGCTCGGGCAAGTATTACGAAACGAGCTCGGAGTTTAAGCGCAAAGTCGCGGCAGGCGGTAGCGGCTATCCGGCACAGCAGCCGTGGTATCCTATCTCGATGCCGCTGATAAACGAAACGCTCACTAGTCACGCCGCTGGCTATCCGTACAAAGTAAAAGCGTTTATAAACTACATGACAAACGTGATGTACGGGCAGGCAGGGCTCGAGGTTGCGGTACTCGACGCGCTAAAAGATAGCAAAAATTTACCGCTTTTCATCGGAATCGATGCCTTTATGAACGAGACCAACGCCTACGCCGACTATATCGTACCAGACGGCGTAAATCTCGAAAACTGGGCGCTGCCAAACTCGCTCTGGGGTACGATAGCTAAAACCTCTGTCGTGCGCTATCCGGCCGTCGCCGCCAAGCAAGACCGCGCCGCAGACGGCACGCTAATCGACGTGGAGGCCTTTTACATCGCGGTGGCAAAGAGGCTAGGCCTCAAGGGCTTTGGCAAAGGCGCCTTTAAGGATAAAGACGGAAAGCCGATGGATCTGGATACGAAAGAGCAGTATTACGCCGCGGCGCTGGCAAATTTGGCCTTTGACGGAGAGGGCGTGAAGGACATCAGCAAAGAGGATCTAAAGCTAAGTAAAATTTCAAAAACCATGAAAAAGCTAGAGCCGTTTTTAAAAGATGAGGAAAAAGCAAAAGTCGCGCACGTGCTGGCAAAGGGCGGTAGATTTGACAGCTACGAAAGCGCGTATAAGGGCGATAAAACCACGGTAAAAGTTCCGGCCGCCACGCCTGCTGCGATCTACTACGAGCCGCTTGGCGGACACAGGCACTCTATCACGGGCGAGTACATGCCTGGCACTCCTAGCCTCGCTCTGCCTGTGGCTAGCGACGGCACTCCTCTAGAAAAGTTTTTCCCAAAATCAGAGTGGAAATACCTCGCAAGCTCGAGAAAATCAAACATCCAGCACTACTACACGATCGTTAGTCCAAAGCTACGCGCTATACATCCAAAAAATTTCGTAAGGATCGCCGAGGATATCGCGAGCGAGCAGGGTATCAAGACGGGCGACAAGGTCAAGATTACGACGCCGTACGGCTCGCAAACGGGCGAGGCCTTCGTAACAAACGGCGTTGCTAGCGGCGTCATCAGCCTCGAGCACGGTTTTGGACACGACGAGTTTGGCGCTAGAGTGCATTTTATCGACGGCAAACCGGCCTTTTGGCTAGAAAACGCGGAAAAGGGCGTAAATCACAACAAACTTGGCCTACTAGATCCAAAGCGAAAGGGCAAATTTAGCCTAAACGACTGGCTAGTGGGCACCTGTGCTAGACAGGCGCTACCTGCAAATATCCGTAAAATCAGCTAAATTTAACGCGGCGGCCCCGGCTTAGCCGGGTCGCCGTTAAATTTGACGTTTCGGCGGTAAATTTAAAGTAGCGTAAATTTATTGCGAACGGCGTCAAATTTACAGTATTTTTAAGGTAGATCACGCAAATTTGAGGCAAATTTACCTATAGATATCTAAACTTAAATTTAGCTCGTCGATGACGCTAAGCATCTGCCTGACGTATCTTTGCTCGCGGCGAGCCTCGGCGATGTCTAGTTTATCAAAAAGCCGCCCCTCAAAAAAATTTCTCCTGCTAAAACAAAATAGATAAAATTTGTTATCCATAAAGGCTACGCTGGGCGATTTTAGCGTGTTTTTGTAGGCTTTTAGTATATTTAGCTTGCCCATAAGCGAGGGCGTGAGTAGGTATCTCGCCTCCACCTTATCCGTCGTAAAAACTCTAAAATTTTCATTAAATTTAACGTCGTCGAGCAACTCTTTTTCGCCTAAAAATTTAGTATTAAAATCCTTGCTAACGGCGACCGTTTTGCCGTTAAATTTCTTGTTAAACTCGCACTTTAGCACGCTACCTTTGAAATCCGAATACTTATCAAACGCGTACTTTAGTAGGACGAACGCGGCGACGTATTTGTTATTTACGCGCGGGTATTCGCGCTCATGGCTGATTACCTCGCACAAGTTAAATTTGACGCCCTTGTATACGCCGCGCACGCTATCTTCGCTATAAAATGTGCTCGGTCTATAAATCCCCGCCGCGTCAAATTCGCTCTGCGAGATGCCGCCGTAAGCGCTATACGTAAAGCTCTTGTCTATCTCGCCGATAAGCACACGAGCGAAAACTTCTTTGTAAAATTCGTTGTATTCATCCTGCGCTTTGTCTATGCTTTTTAGCTTTGCGGGCACCCAAAATAGCAAGCCAAAAAACAGCACAAGCAAAACCAAAGCCGCCCCGGTGCCTAGATCAAAAATCTTAAGCGCCGCGAAAAATAGAGCAAAAATGCCGACGCAAAAGGCGATAAGAGTGGGCGAACCCGCCGCTGCGGCTCGGCACTCTTTTTGTTTTTTTACGGTTAATAAAAATGCTTGCGAAAGGGTCATTTGCTCGCTTTTGATTAATTTTTACGTAAATTTTGACCGAGCGCGGCTTAAAATAAAGTAAATTCGGGCAGATAAATTTGAGCGAGGATTTTTAAAATCCGGTAGATTTGGAGTCAAATTTAACTCGGCGTAAATTTGAAATTTGCCGCCGTTTTTAATCGTAAATTTAAGATCAAATTTGACCGAGCCCTAGAAGCGACTCGTCAAATTTGCAGGTCGCAAAGCTCGCCAAATCAAAGAGGCCCGCCGCAAGCTTACTGCCCGCGCAGGCCACGCAGACAAAAGCTCAAATTTAGAGATTTTCTATCACACTTTTTGTTTCTAGCGCGATTTCTAGCTCCTCGTTAGTAGGTACGACGAGAGTTTTTACCGCCGCGTCAGGGGCGCTTAGATCGCGTATACCGCCGCTTGCGGCGAAATTTAGCTCGTGATCGATCCTGATGCCCATGTGCGTGAGATCGTTGCAGATTTTCTCGCGGCTATACGGGGCGTTTTCGCCGATACCGCCGGTAAAAACGACCGCGTCCACTCGGCCCAAAACAGCGTAATACGCGCCGATATATTTTTTTATACGGTAGCAAAACATCTCAAAGGCTAGATGCGCGCGCTCGTCGCCGCCTTGCATCTTGACGACCACTTCGCGCATGTCGTTTGAGCCGCAGATGCCTAGCAGTCCGCTTTTTTTGTTTAAAAACGCGTCTATGCCCTCGGCCGTGAGCTCGCCTAAATTTAAAAGATAAGTAAGCACCGCAGGATCCATATCGCCGCTTCTAGTGCCCATTATCAGGCCTTCTAGCGGACTTAAACCCATCGAGGTATCGATGCTTTTGCCCCCTTGCACGGCACAGGCGGAAGCTCCGTTGCCTAGATGCAGCGAGATAGCGTTAAATTTCTCGTACGGTACGCCTAGATACTCGGCGGCTTTTTTAGTCACGTAGTGGTGCGAAGTGCCGTGAAAACCGTATCTGCGGATGTGCAGCCTCTTGCAAAGATCAAACGGCAGAGCGTAGCGGTAGGCGTACTCGGGGATAGTTTGATGAAACACGGTATCAAAAACGACGACGTGAGGCACCTTTTTACCACTCTCTTGCATCGCATTTCTTATGCCCGCTAGGTGGCCTGGGTTGTGAAGGGGTGCCAGCACGGAGTTTTGCTCGATTTTGGCGATCACGTCAGGGGTAACTAGAGCCGAGTCGCTAAAGCTCTCGCCGCCGTGCACGATGCGGTGTCCGATACCGTCTAGCTCGCTAAAATCATGCAGGATATCTGAGCTAACAAACAGCCGCCTCATCGCCTCAAGCCCCTCGTGGTGGTCCTTTAGCGGAGCGCGCTCCTCGTAAATTTTATCCGCGCTAACGTCTTTTAGCTTGGCATAGGAGCTTGCTTCGCCGATCTTTTCGACTAGACCGCTAGCGATGACGCGATTATCCGCCATATCAAAAAGCTGAAATTTAACCGACGAGCTGCCTGAGTTTAAAACCAAAATTTTCACTATTTTTCTCCTTCGTTTGCGGCTTGTATCGCGCTGATTAGGACCGTATTTACGACGTCCCCCACGCCGCATCCGCGACTTAGGTCGTTTACCGGTTTTTTTAGACCTTGTAAGATCGGTCCGACGGCGACGCAGTTTGCGCTTCGTTGCGCGATTTTATAGCCGATATTGCCCGCGTTTAAATTTGGAAATACAAAAACGTTTGCGCGGCCGGCTACGTCGCTGTTTGGTAGCTTTTTGCGCGCTACGGCCATATCTATGGCCGCGTCGTACTGCACGGGAGCTTCGATTTTTAGGGCGGGATCTAGCCCTCGTGCTATCTCGCCGGCACTCCTAACTAGGTCTATATCCGCCCCGCTGCCGCTATCTCCGCTAGAGTAGCTTAACATTGCTACTCGCGGCTCCAGTCCGAACGCGCGCGCCGTTTCCGCCGAGGCTAGGGCGATTTGCGCTAGTTGCTGGGCATCCGGGTTTGGATTTATCGCGCAGTCGGCGTAGATCAGGATCTCCTCGTCAAAGCACATTATAAACGAGCTTGAAACCAGCGAGCTATCCGGACGCGTTTTGATGATCTGAAGTGCCGGGCGGATAGTGTGCGCCGTGGTCGTGTTTGCGCCGCTCACCATGGCGTCCGCGAGCCCTTCTTGCACTAGCATCGTAGCAAAATACGTCCTATCTCGCACGAGTTCGCGGGCTTGCTCTATGCTTACGCTCTTGCTTTTGCGAGCTTCAAAAAGCGCGGCGGTTAGGCGATCTGCGTACTCGTTTTTTTCTAAATTTATAAATCTCGCGCCGCTTAAATTTACCCCAAGCTTTTCCGCTTCAAATTTAACTTCGTTTTCGTCCCCCAAAAGTATCAAATTTACCGCGCCGCTTTTTAGTAAAATTTCGCTCGCTCTTAGTACTGTCTCTTATACACATCTGACGCTGCCGACGATCTTACGC
>CAUUAH010000085.1:0-7335 GCA_963542985.1 uncultured Campylobacter sp.
ACACGCGTAAGATCGTCGGCAGCGTCAGATGTGTATAAGAGACAGGTTGTGTAGCGTTCTAATTGCTACTTTAAGCGATTGTATCTCTTTTAAAAGCTCCACACTGCCTATTGTTTTGATTTGCTTTTTTTGTGGCGCATTGTGCAATAAATCAAAAAGTTTGTTGGTAAAATCTTTACCTGCCTGCGCTATCGTGGGGATTTTGTACTCATCTGCCACCCCTTGAAAAAAATATTGTAGATTTTTAATACTAGACGGTATTGCCTCGCTTATCGGTCTACCTGCGTTTTTTAGCCATTGCTCCATATTTTGCAAAGCCTTTAAAAAGTATAGTATCTCGTCTAGCGCATAATCCGCTTCTGTCTTTTTTCTTGATGTATTAGGCGCGGAAAAAAATGCATAATCGGCGACAATCTTGAGTATATTTTGCATTAAATCATAATCCTGCTCGCAATCGCTAATGAAAGCATCAAAAAAGTCTACTTTGTTAAGCAGGTCGTCTCTCTGCGCCTGCGTAATTTGTTTATTGGCGAATAGGGGGTAAAGCACGGCGGCGGCGCAAACATTGTTTTTAAAAGAAGTCTGCACCTCATCTATTTTTTGTTGTTCTTTTTGCTCTTTAGTCATTTATTCCCCTTTCACTTCGTCTAAATAATCGCTCCACCACTGCATAAGATCGGCGCGCTCCTCTAGTCTTTGGCTTCTATCGTAGATTGATTTTATTTTATTGCGCTCTCTATGGTCTAGGCAAAGCTCTATTATTTCCGTATCTTTGCCGTGTCGTTTGATATTTTCGTTTAGTAGCGTCGAGGCGGTCGCCCTTAGCCCGTGAAATACCGTCTCATCGCCAAAACCTAGCCTTTTAAGTGCGTAGTTGAGCGTATTCTCGCTTAGCGGTTTTAGGCTCGTTATGTCGCTAGGAAATACAAAATCGCCCCGCCTTATCTCATATTGAGCCTTTAAGAGCTCTTTTACTTGCCTGCTGATCGGCACGGCGAAGTCTGCGCCCATTTTCATATCGCTAGCGGGAAATACGATGAGGTTTTTATCAAGGTTAACGTATTGCCATTTTAGCTCTCTGACGTTCGCGCTACGTAAAAAGGTGTGCGCGCCGAAAACTAACGCCTGCTTAGTGCTATTTGAGCCTCTAAAGCCGTCAATCGCCCTTAAAAGCTCGCCTAGCCTCTCGGGGTTTGTTATCGCTCTAAAGTTCTCGCATTTTGAGGTTTTAAAAGTGTCGGCAAAAATAATATCCCTCGTCGGGTTATGTTCGATGTAGCCTTTATTGACGGCTAAGTCTAAAATCTTACGAAGTAGCCTAAACGTGCGCTTGCTCGTGTCGTGGCTTATGCCTTTTTTGGTCTCGGCTTCTTGTATGCGCTCGATGACCTGCGCGTAGTCTCTGCGCGCTAGCGTGCGAATATCGCCGTTTTTGAGATAGGGCATAAGGTAGTTGTTTATCCGCCCTGCTTCTCTGCTAAGCGATGAGGTATTTTTTGCCCGCTCTTTTTCTATCCATTCGCGCGCCGCGTCCTCAAATTTAACCGCCTTTTGAGCTATCACGGCTTTTTTGATGTCCTCGCCTCGTTCTTTTAGCCTTTTTAGCTCGTTTGCTTTAGCTCTCGCTTCGGCTAGCGTGATACTTGGGTATTTGCCTATGATGATTTGATTGGTTTTGCGCTCGGCGTCGGCGTATCTAAAAATAAAGGTTTTAGTTAGGCTCTTTTTGCCCTGCACCGCATAAACGTAGAGGTATGGAGTAGAAATATCTTTTATCCACTCTCTAGCCTTGCCGTCTTTGAGCGTATAGTTTTTTAGCTGGCTATCTTTCGCAAACGTCGCCATTTTCTCGCCTTTTTAAGTCCTTTTTAAAAAGTGGGCTAGGGTTCGATACCTCTTTAATTCTCCGCTTTAATAATGTCAAAGCGTGCGATTTTTAGGGATTTTCACTTCGCCCGTTTTTTGAGTGTGTAAAAATCTCGGTTTTTAGTCGCCCACACTCAAAAACACACTTATTTTCTTGAAAATGTATGATATTCAATGAAATCTTATGAAATGCTAAAAGTGGTTTCAAACTCGTATTTTAGGGGATTTTGAAAGCTTTTGAAATCTCGTGAAAATGATAAATGGTGGAAGCGAGGGGGATCGAACCCCTGTCCAAAAACAAACCGATTACAGCCTCTACACGCTTAGCAAAAGTGAAAATTTCATCTAAAAGGGCTCACTTTCCAAAACCTTATTTTAGACTAAGACAAGATTTCGGTTAATAGCTTGTCAGGCTACCAACCTACGCTAGCTGGGGTTACTCGCCGTTATCTTAGCTAGTATCGGACTAGGCGAGGCTCAACTGAACTTACGCAGCTTTAGCGTAAGCAGGAGCGTAGTTAACGTTGTTTGCGTTTAAATTTATTTGAGCTTTTTACGCTTTGCTCAAAGCGACGTGCCACCGTGACCGCTCTGCTCCTGTCGAAGCCAAGTCGCTCCCGTAAGAATAGGCTAAATTTAGCCTCATTTTAAAGGTTGTGGATTATATTATTTTTTGTATTTTTTGTCAAACGTCTAATTTATGAGGAATTTTTACGATATTTGCGTCTAAAACACCGAAAAATTCAGCATCATTTTCTATATCGTTTTTGTATTTTTCAAACTGATCGCTTACTAAAAGCAACCAGTCTACAAACTCGTCGTTCGCAGGCCCTTGCAGCTCTCTGGCTTCGCCGCAAATTTCCTCCGCTAGCGTCGTTAGTTTAAATATCGGATTGAGCTTCATAAAGCTCGAGGCAGACTTGATATTATGAAAAATTCTAAAAAGTTCGTTAATGTTGCCGCTATATCTATCGGTCCTGGCTAATCCGATAATGAGAGGCTCCATCAGGTCGCACATCAAGGAGTAATGCGACAAAAACTCCTCCACAATATCGTAAGAGTAGTCTATCTCGAGGCTTTTTAGTATTCCCATTTATTTTCCTTAAAATTATTGTCCTGATTGTATCATTTTTTTGATAAAATTAAAAATAAATTACCTAAATTTAAGGAGGAAATTTATGCTAAAAAATGACAAAAAAGTTACAATTTACGATATAATTAACAAAAAGGGCGTAGAGCCCATCGTTATGATCACGGCGTACGACGCTCTTTTTGCACGGCTTTTTGACGATTACGCCGACATTATCTTGGTCGGCGACAGTCTAAATATGAGTTTTAACGGCAAAAAAGACACGTTAAGCCTAAAAATGGACGACGCTCTTTATCACGTTAAGGCTGTTTTGCAGGGCGCAAAACATGCTTTTGTGGTGGCGGATATGCCCTTTGGTAGCTATCAGGACGAAAAATCAGCGCTAAAAAACGCGACTAAATTTATCAAAGCAGGCGCGGACGCAGTCAAATTTGAAGGCGGTTTAAAAGCCGCTCCTATCGTAAAAAGGCTAGTGGGCGAGGGTATAAACGTGATGGCCCACATCGGACTCATGCCTCAGTTTGTGCGAAAAGAGGGCGGCTACAAGATAAAAGGACGCAGCGAGGCTGACGAAGCACGCTTGATCGAGGAGGCAAAAGCTCTCGAGCGTGCTGGAGCGTTCTCGGCCGTGGTCGAGGGTACGTTAAGTCCGGTTGCGGCAAAGGTCGCAAAGAGCGTGCAAATGCCTATTATCGGCATCGGCGCGGGTGCTGACGTGGACGGACAGGTGCTCGTGTGGAGCGATATGCTCGGCTTTTTTGACGAGTTTAAGCCAAAATTCGTCAAACGATACCTTGACGGCGCAAATTTAGTACGAACGGCGGTAGAAACTTATGCCCACGAAGTTAGAGAAAAGACGTTTCCAAGCGAGGAGTTCGAGTACAGAATTTAGCTTGTTTTAGCTAAATCTAGTCGGCAGGGCAAATTTGATCACCCGGCAAACGGCGGCAAATTTGGTCCTTAGGCGTTAAATTTGACGAACAGAGTTTGGTTTAAATTTGAACGCTTGCATTTACCCATTCCTCGTTAAATTTGACGGGCAAATTTGGCTATCAAAACAAGACTAGATATAAAAACAAGGAGCGAGTTTTGAAAATTTTATTGATTTTAGCGGCGTTTTTTAGCGCGCTAACGGCTTCAAATCCGAATTTTGGACTAGGTATCGATAGCCTAGGCGAGCAAAGCGAGCAAACGCAGAACGAGAAGCGATTTTCTAAGCGCGAGGAGGCCGCGAGACGGGCTATCGAAAATGCCGACTATGACGCGGCTTTTAAGATTTTATCGCCGCTTTGCGAGGAGGGCGACGCGATGAGCTGCGCGGCGCTGGGCAGTATGCATTTTAGCGGGCTGGGAGCCGATAAAAGCAACGAAAAAGCCGAACTTTTCTTTGAAAAATCATGCGAGCTGGGAAACGGCACGGGCTGCTTTGATCTGGCGCTTTTAAACGTCAAGGAAATTTTCGGCCCCAAAGATGAAAATAAAATATTTCGCCTCTACGAAAAAGGCTGCGAGCTAGGCTCTGAAGCGGCTTGCAACAACCTGGGTCTCATCTACGAATCGCAAAACGATCTCAAAAAATCCGTAAATTTATACGCCAAAGCGTGCAGGAAATTTGACGGCGCGGGCTGCTACAACTACGGCAGGATGATGCACGAGGGATTGGGCGCGGAGCGCGACCTAGCAAGCGCGCACAAGGCTTTTGACACCTCGTGCTACATGAAAAACGCGCTTGGCTGCTATGCCCTGGGCTACGTTTATGAGCACGCGCAGGGTGTGGAGTTCGCGGTTTATGACGCGTACGACGGCTATTCGCGCGCTTGCAAGCTCGGCAACGACGACGGCTGCAGGGCGCTAGGTTTTGAAAACTACGAAAAAAATATCGAAATTTACGAAAAATTCGAGTCTATCGCGGAGGGTTGTAAATTTGGCAACGATAGCGACTGCAAGCTTTTAAAAGCGAGGATAGCGGAGTTTTAAGCTTGGGCTGATTTTCTCGTCAAATTTAAGCTGATTTTTGAGATTTATCCGCTTCGGCCAGGCGGATAAATTTGAGCTTTGTTCGGTTTTAAAACCCTAGTCTTTACGGCATTAAATTTGACGCTACCGTCTTAAATTTGCCTTTTTTGCTCAAATTTAATCACCTTTTCTTTCAAATTTACCGCCGAATGCCGAGCCAAATTTGAACAAAGCCCAAAGCCAAAACTTACCCAAATTTTTGTAAAATGCGGCAAATTTAAGAAAAACAGAGCCGAAAAAATGGATAGAATAGTCGAAATAGAAAAAATAAGCTTCGAAAACGATTTTGAGGTGTCGCTACGCCCAACGCGCTTTGAGGACTACATCGGACAGGAAAAGATAAAGCAAAATTTAGGCATATTTATAAAGGCCGCTAAAAAGCGCGGCGAGTGCCTAGATCACGTGCTTTTCTATGGGCCGCCGGGCCTTGGCAAGACGACGCTGGCGCACATCATCGCAAACGAAATGGGTGTGAGTATCAAGATGACGGCCGCACCCATGATAGAAAAAAGCGGCGATCTAGCGGCGGTGCTGACAAATTTGCAAGAGGGCGACGTGCTATTTATCGACGAGATACATCGCCTCAGCCCCGCGATCGAGGAGGTGCTGTATCCTGCGATGGAGGACTTTCGCCTAGATATCATTATAGGCTCCGGGCCTGCGGCGCAGACTATCAAAATCGACCTACCTAAATTTACGCTCATCGGCGCTACGACGCGCGCGGGAATGATCTCGGCACCCCTGCGGGATAGATTTGGGATGGATTTTAGGCTGCAGTTTTATACCCGCGAGGAGCTGGCTCGTATCGTGCAGATCGCCTCGGTAAAGCTCGGCAAAGAGTGCGAAAAAGCCGCAGCTCTCGAGGTCGCCGCTCGCTCGCGCGCCACGCCCAGGATCGCGCTGCGGCTGCTAAAGCGCATACGAGACTTCGCCGAGGTAAACGACGAAGCGATCATCTCGCAACCTCGCGCCAAAGAGGCTTTGGACGCGCTTGGCGTAAACGATATCGGCTTTGACGAGATGGATATCAAGTACCTAGAAATCCTGCTCGCCGCCAAACGTCGCCCGATGGGTCTAAGCACGATCGCGGCAGCTCTAAGCGAGGACGAGGGCACGGTCGAGGACGTAATAGAGCCGTATCTGCTCGCTAACGGCTACATCGAGCGCACGGCAAAAGGCAGGCTAGCAAGCGCCAAAGCCTACGAGGTGTTTAAGCTCAAATTTGACGGGGATATGCAAAAGGGATTGTTTGAGGAGTAGGGCAAATTTGATTCTATGCCGGTAGTCGCTTTTTGCTAAATCTGTCTAAAGCCGTCGGTAAGTAAAATTAATTTGCTGCCGTCTGGCTAGTCGGCCGTCAAATTTGACCGTATTCGTTGTATGCTCGATTTAAAAGTACACAGAAAATTTAACACGCTCAAATTTTGCACTAAATTTATCAACCGCGCCAAAGCTATCTCCTCAAAAGCGTCGCCCGTCCGCAAAACACCGCAAAATCTGATATAATAAGCCCCTCAAAAGGAAAAAAATGAATAATCGAGTGTTTTTTGGCATCTTCGCTCTTTGCGCGTTGGCGCTAGTCGTGTACCTTTTTAAGCCGTTTTTGCTAAATATCTTTATCGCCGCATTGCTCGCGGTCGCCACCTCAAACGTAAACGTCAAATTTTTACAGCTAACTAAGGGCAAAAAGACGCTCTCGGCGGCTCTTACCACGCTAGCGCTGTTTTCGCTATTTATCGCGCCGCTTTTATACGCCGTGATCGAGCTGGCTAAACACGCGGCGAGCTTTAACACGGGCTACATAACAAATACGCTAGATTATTTTCAAAGCGGTAAATTTCAGCTACCCGAACCGATCAAATTTTTAGAACCTAAAATCAAAGAGATAGTCGCCGATATCGACGTCAAGGCTATCTCGGCAAATCTCATCGCAAATTTAGCCGGTATCGGAAAATCAAGCGTAAATTTTCTCGTAGACATGATTTTTATCCTCGTGTTTTTCTTTTTTGCGGTGCTTTACGGCAGCGAGCTCGTGGGCTACCTAAAAAGCGCGCTTCCGATGAAGGAGAGCGAGAGCGAGTTTATACTTAGCGAAGTGGCAAACGTCATGAGCGTAGTGCTTTATTCTATCGTGATAAACGCGATTTTACAGGGTTGCCTCTTTGCTATCATCACGATTTCCTACGGCTATAACGGCTTTTTGATGGGCATACTCTTTGCCTTTACCTCGCTCGTGCCAGTCGTTGGCGGCTTGCTAGCGTGGGGGCCGATTAGTCTTTACGAGTTTGCTAACGGCAACACCGCGGCCGCTATCGTCATCGCCGTCTATACCATCGTCGTGATATCTATCGTCTGTCTCTTAT
>CAUUAH010000086.1:0-7325 GCA_963542985.1 uncultured Campylobacter sp.
GTATAAGAGACAGGATATAATCTGTTCATTATTCTAAAACAAACAAAATTTAATAAGGCAACCAAAGGGTGGAATTTAAAAAAGTTTTAAATTTTTTATCTGTTTTTATGGCGGCATTTGTACTCGGCGGATGCGCGACAAAGGCTAAATTTGATGTTCCGCAGATCGTAAATTTTGATAAACGCGAATTTGAAGTGACTTCGCAAAGCGGCTCGAATTTACTCTATATTTCGCACGAAAAAGAGGACTATTATTTTACGATGATAAACTCCATGGGTGCTCCGCTGGCTAGGCGGGTTTTAAAGCCGAGCGGCGAATTTGAAGCTATCGGCTTTTTGCCGCCAAATAGCGCCTACAACGAGCTTTTTATCAAAGTGCTAAGTATCGTAAAATCAAATCAAAAAGAGGCCGTCATAACGGCAAATAGCGAAAATTTTAAGGTAAGAGCCCTTGATATACGTTAGTAAGCCAGCCCTCATCAGCGCAGCCGGAGCCGACGCGGAGGAAAATTTTGCAAATTTATGCGGCGAAAAGAGATTTTTGAGCGTTTGCGAAGGCTTTAGGGTAGATAAAAGCTTTGTCCTCGGCAAAGCCCGCGCGCCGCTGGCTAAATTTAGCCAAAATACGCCAAAACACTTGCAAACGCGCACGAACGCTCTTGTTTTAAGCGCGCTTTTGCAGATAGATAAAGACGTGCGAGACGCCGTCAAAAAATACGGCAAAAATCGCGTCGGCGTAGTAGTTGGCACGACTACTAGCGGCGTGGAGGAAAACTACGAAACGTTTAAAGATTTTGCTGCGACCGGTTTTTTCGATGCTTCAAAATTTGGCGTCAGTCGCAACTCTCTAGCCAACCCGTCCGAATTTATCGCCGATTTTTACGGGCTTAGTTCTGTGGCTTTTTCCGTCTCGACAGCCTGTACGTCGGGCGTTAAGGCTATCATAACGGCCAAAAGGCTACTGGAGTCGGGTATCTGCGACGCCGTTATCTGCGGCGGCGTAGACAGTCTAAATACGCTAACGATAAACGGCTTTGATAGTCTGGGCATCCTAAGCGCGCGAGAGACGAATCCGTTTTCTAAAAATCGTGACGGTATAAATATCGGCGAAGGGGCGGCCTTTTTCGTAACGAGCAGGGATGAAATTTCAAACGTAGTTATCGCAGGCGAGCACTCAAACTGCGACGCGTTTCATATGACGCAGCCTGATTTTAGTGGCCGAATGCAAACGCAGTGCGTGCAAAAGGCGCTACAGGCGGCAAATTTAAGCAGCGTGGATTATATAAATTTACACGGTACCGGCACGCAGGCAAACGATAAGATCGAGGCAAAGATCGTGCATTCGCTCATGCCGAGCGTTTTTGCTAGCTCCATTAAACCTCTGATCGGCCACACGTTAGGAGCCGCAGGAGCCATCGAGAGTGCGCTTTGCGCCATGCTTTGCGCTAGGGGCGAAACCGCGCTGCCGCCACACGTTTACGACGGCGTTTACGACGATGAGATAGAGGGGATAAATTTGGTAAAATTCGGCCAAAGAGCGGTCGTAAATTCGGCCATGTCGCTGTCGTTTGCATTTGGCGGAGACAATGCAGCGATCGTGTTTGGGAGGGCTAGATGAGTCTAGGAGATTATCTCCCGCACGGTACGTCGATCATTTTTATCGACGAGGTGCTTAAATTTGAAGATGGGCGCATAAAAACTAAAAGCGTGATAAAAGAGGATAATAAATTTCTTTCAAACGGCAAATTCGCTATGCACAAAACCGTCGAGATGATGGCTCAGTCGCTGGGCATCTACGACTCAAAGATGCGCGAACTAAAAGGTATGAAATTTGGCCTGGGTTTTTTGCTGGGTAGTAGAAAATTTGAGATATTTAAGCCGTTTTTAAAGGTGGGAGACGAAGTCGTCATCGAGGCGGCCTGCTCGATACAAGACGCAAGCGGTTTTGGCGTTTACGACTGCGAGCTTTACGTAAACGGCGAGCTTGGAGCGCGCGCGACGCTAAACGTGCTAAGCCCGGACGAGGAATACGTAAAAAGGATACTAGATGAGTAAAAGAGTGCTGATAACGGGCTCAAGTCGCGGCATCGGCGAAGCGGTAGCTAGGCGGCTGGCGGCAGCGGGATACGAGGTTGTGCTGCACGGCAAAAGCGCAAGCGAGCGACTATCAAATTTACAAAACGAGTTAAATTTGAGCGCATTAAAATTCGACATCGTAGATACGCAGGCGGCACGGGCGGCGATCGAGGCCGACATAGAGACTAACGGCGCTTATTACGCAGTGGTACTAAACGCCGGTATCACGCGCGATAACACCTTCGTCGGCATTGAGGACGAGGATTGGTTCGGCGTTATTGATACGAATTTAAACAGCTTTTATAACGTCCTAAAGCCCGCTCTCATGCCTATGATCCGCGCTAAGAAGCCCGCTCGTATCGTCGTCATGAGCTCGGTCTCGGGCGTCATCGGCAACCGCGGACAGAGCAACTACGCAGCGAGCAAGGCTGGCCTCATCGGTGCGGCAAAATCCCTAGCCGCCGAGCTAGCATCACGAAATATCACCGTAAACTGCATCGCACCCGGACTCATCGAGACTGATATGACGGACGGCGGTTTGCCGATCGATGAGATTTTAAAAGCTATCCCAGCCAAAAGAGCGGGCAGGGTAGACGAGGTCGCGCCTTTAGTGGAGTTTTTGCTAAGCGAGGGCGCAGCCTATATAACGAGGCAGGTTATCGGCGTAAACGGAGGACTTTGCTGATGCGAGTTTTTATAACCGGTATGGGTATGGTGAGCGCCTTTGGCAAGAGCTGGGAGGAGATAAGGGCTAAATTTGAGCTTGGACAAAACGCCGTGAGATATATGTCTCAGTGGGATAGATATGAGGACCTAAATACCCGCCTAGCTGCACCCATAGAGAGCTACGAGTGCCCTAGTTCGTGGGACCGCAAGCAGCTAAGAAGCCTGGGCACTGTCTCGATGTATAGCGTCGAGGCAGCGGGGCTGGCGCTAAGAGACGCGGGGCTCATGCGGGGCGAAAATTTAGACGCCGCGAGCCTCGATCCCAGCGTGCAAGAGGGCAGACTAGGCGTCGCATGCGGTTCGTCCACGGGCAGCACCGAGTCGATACTAGCGATGGCAAAACTGCTCGAGCGCGGCGAAAACGAGTGCAATGCCAATACATACATCAAGATGATGCCTCACACTACGGCGGCGAATATCGCGCTTTTTTACTCGCTAAAAGGGCGTATCATCCCGACATCCTCGGCGTGTACGAGCGGTTCGCACGCGATCGGATACGCCTACGAGAGTATCAAAAGCGGTAAGATCGATATAATGCTAGCGGGCGGCGCAGAGGAGCTATGCCCGAGCGAGGCGTACGTGTTTGATATGCTCTACGCCACTAGCGTGAAAAATGGCTCGCCCGAGATTTCGCCTGCTCCTTTTGACGAGGGGCGCGACGGATTGGTGCTAGGCGAGGGTGCAGGGATACTTTTGCTAGAGAGCGAGGAGAGCGCCGTAAAGCGCGGGGCTAAAATTTACGCCGAGGTCGTGGGCTTTGGCTCAAACTGCGACGGCTCGCACGTAACGCGCCCGCAAAGCGCGACGATGAAAGGCGCGATGGTTTTAGCTTTAAAAGACGCAAATTTAACGCCTGAAAAGATCGGCTACGTAAATGCTCATGCCACGGCGACTAAGCACGGCGACATCGCCGAGAGTATCGCTACAAACGAGCTTTTTGGCGATAAGATCGCTATCAGCTCGCTAAAAAGCTACCTCGGTCATACGCTGGGAGCTTGCGGCGGTTTGGAGGCGATATTTAGCGTGATGATGATGCGGGAGAAAAGATTTTTCCCGACGATAAATTTAACCCGCGTCGATCCTAGTTGCGCGCCGCTTTTTTACCTGACCGAGCAAACCGCGATAGATACGGACTTTGTGATGAGTAACAACTTTGCTTTCGGCGGAGTAAATACATCGCTGATATTTAAAAGAATTTAAAATTTGAAGGTAAAATATGAAACGAATTTTAGCCATTTTGCTTTTGATTTGCTCTTTTGCGGCGGCGAAGGACGAGTTTTACGAGCACGATATCGCAAGCGCGCTGGAGTCCAAATTTGCAAAGAAATATCTGCTAAAAGATATAAGCTTGCAGTTTTCTAAACAGACGGACGAGGAGCTAGAGCCGGTAAAATCGCAAAGGCGTAGCAACAAATACCGCGCGGTCGAGGAAGATAGTTTCGGCGACGCGGTAAAAGACCCGCGCGAGGATAACTATAAGGAGTCTTGCGAATACGTATTTGTCAAGGTTTTGGTCGATCTTCAAACGGCGGCGAAAAATGCCGGCAAAAACAGCGTCGTGAACATACAAGGAAATTTTAAAGACAAGCTGCTAGACAGCAAGGATAAATTTCAATGCGTAGTCGGAAATATGGCGACTGCGGTGGCGTTGAAAGCAAATTTGAAATAAGGAGAAAAAATGAAAAAATTACTGGTTTTAGCGGGCGTTTGCGCCTTGGCTCTAAATTTGAGTGCGCGCGACGACGTGCTTAGCTTTTCGATCGAGGAGGCGCTAAGCTCGCCAAAGGCAAAAGAGGTGCTAAATCCAAACATCAAGCTAAGCTTCGGCTCTGGCACGAAAGGCGGCATCATCAAAAGCGGCCTAATGGCAAACAAAAAAACCAACGCCTTTAACAAAAGCGACAAAGAGGCGTGCCAGTGGGCGTTTTTGTCGGCCGTAAAGACCTTCCAAGAGCGCGCGGTGCAAGAGGGCGGCTCGAAAGTGGTAAATTTAACTGGATACTACAAAAAACAGCCTTTTGACTCCAAAACGCAGTTTCAGTGCGGTGCGGGCGCTTTGATGGCGGGCGTAACGCTAAAAGGCGATATAGCAAAATAAGCGGCGAGAGGGGCGAATGAGGCTAAATTTTAAACTCGATTTTTTTGACGCGGTAGTTTTTAACGGTGCGCAGGACGCGAAGCTGGCGGCATACGAGAGGGAGCTTGACGTCTCGCACGTGCCCCCGCTTGAGCGGCGCAGGCTTAGCCGCGCTGCAAAGTGCGCCTTTGATCTAACCAAAAACATCGCGCCGCTTGATATGCCTATCGTGTTTAGCTCGTACGAAGGGGAGATAAATCGCTGTTTTGAGCTACAAAATACGCTAGCTCACGGCGAACTCATCTCGCCGACCTCGTTTTCGCTCTCGGTTCACAACGCACTTTCCTCGCTTTTAGCGATAAATTTTAAAAATCGCAGCGAAATCTCCGCCGTTTCAGCATACGCACCGCTAGAGTACGCTTTACTGCAGGTGCATTTGATGCTAAAAAGCGGAGCCAAAAACGCTCTGGTTTTAGCCTATCACGAGAGCATTTCACAGGAGTATTTTGACGAGTCTGCGCCCTCTTGTATGGTTTGTTTGCTAGTTAGCGAGGGCGAAAATTTGAGCCTGTCGCAAGGCGAATTGGACGGCAAAACGGATGAAAATTTGCTCGTTAAATTCCTGCAAAATTTTGATCCGAAACAAAAATGCTCCTGGCAAAGCGCGGATAAAAACTCCGCTTGGCGGTGGGATTATGAGCCCTCGTCACTGGTTTAAAATTTTTATCGTAGGGGCGAATTTCGCGCTATTTGGACTCATTTGCGCGCTTGGAAATTTGATCTTTATCCCGGTCGCGCTTCTTGGGCTTTATAAATTTAAATTTATCCGAAATTTTTGCCGCGATTTGGTGCGTCTGGCTTGGAGATTTTTTATATTTTCTACTCAAATTTGCGGCTATCAGCGCACCAAATTTGACCTTCCTTTGGGGCTTGGCTCCGCCTCGCAGATAATCATCGCAAATCACCCTTCGCTTTTAGACGTCGTCTTTTTGATAGCACTCATCCGCCGTGCAAACTGCGTGGTAAAAGCAAGCCTTGGTAAAAATATCTTCTTAGCTCCCGCGATAAAATCATGCGGATATATTCTAAATACTGCCAATGAGGAGCTCTTGCAAAAGAGCGCGGACGCACTAAAGAGCGGCGAAAGTTTGATAATATTTCCCGAGGGTACGCGCACGGCGGGCGAGATAGTTTTTCATAAAGCAGCTGCATATATCGCGGTAAATGCGGCAAAGCAGCTAGTCGCCATCGCCATCAAAATGGATCCGCCCAGCCTCAAAAAAAACGAGCCTTGGTACAAAACCCCGAGCGTTATGATAAAATACGAGTTTAAAGAGCTTTTTAGGCTAAATTTGGACGGGTTTTGCGCGGATAGGCCAAACCCGATCAGAGCCAGAGAGCTGCACGCTTTTATCAGCGAAAATTATACAAAGGAGTTTAAACAATGAACGAACTAATAGATGAGATAAAAGAGCTCATCATAAAGAGCTTAAATTTAGAGGATATGAAACCAAGCGATATCGACGAAAACGCGCCGCTTTTTAACGAAGGACTCGGGCTTGATAGCGTCGATGCGCTCGAGCTCGGCCTTGCGGTGCAAAAAAGCTACGGCCTGGTACTGGACTCTAAAACGGCAAATTTAAAAGAGATTTTTTACAGCGTAAAAAGCCTCGCGCAATACATCTTTGAAAACAGGAAATAACGATGAAGAAGGAAGAAATTTTTGAAATTTTAAAGTCCGCGCTAGTGCAGCTTTTTGAGATAGAGGAGGCTAAAATCACGCCGCAAACGCGCATTTACGAGGATTTACAGATAGATAGCATCGACGCGATTGATCTTATAGATCACATCAAGCGCAAAACGGGACACCGATTGATGCCTGAAGACTTTAAAAACGTAAAAACGCTCGAAGACATCGTAAACGCGGTGGCTAAAAAATTTGACGAGCAAGCTTAAAATCGTCCTAAGCGTAGTTAGCGTCATCTACCCGTCCGCGCTATTTTTTGCGGGCGATTTTGCCTTTTGGGTCGTTTGGGTGCTGGCTGTGCTGTGGATAGCGCGCGCGGCGTACTCAAGCGGCTTTGAGAGGAGGCTTAGCACCCTTGCCGCTGTTTTTTTCATAGTTTGTATGATTTTTAGGGGTGGATTTTTAGCGTATCTTTACCCTGTTTTGGTGAGTTTGGCGTTTTTAGCGTTTTTTGCTTTTAGCTTAAAAAACGAAGCCGTCATAACCAAAATTGCAAAACTAAAAGAGCCAAATTTGGATGAAAAAGGCGTGGTTTATACGCGAAATTTGACTAAAATTTGGTGCGCGTTTTTTGTTTTTAACGCCGCCTTCTCGCTCGCGCTAGCCTTGATGGAAGATAAATTTTACTGGAGCGTTTATAGTGGCGCGGTCTCTGTCTCTTATACACATCTCCGAGCCCACGAGACTAGCGCTCATCTCG